>CAYMBB010000006.1:0-20449 GCA_964388515.1 uncultured Anaerolineaceae bacterium | reverse complement strand
CGAGCGCCGGCCACGATCGATCGCCGACCGCGAGCGCCCTTCCCGGTCCATGGCCGGCGGCTATCATGGCCGGCCATGACCGACCTCCACCTGCTCCACGCCGGCTATGCCCACGATCGCGTCGCCAGCAGCGTCGTCCTCGTCCGCGACGGTGACGCGCTGATCGTCGCCGATCCCGGGATGGTCGCCCGGCGCTCGCTGATCCTCGACCCGCTGGCCGCGCTCGGCGTCGCCCCGGAGGCGGTGACCCACGTCTTCCTCAGCCACCACCACCCCGATCATGCCCTGAACGTCGCCCTCTTCCCGAACGCCGAGGTCGTCGACTTCCGGGCCCGCTACAGAGACGATCTCTGGCTCGACCACGAGGGCGACGGTCATCGCCTCGGCCCGCGGACCCAGCTCTGGCAGACGCCCGGCCACACCGAGGAGGACGCGACCCTCGTCGTGGAGGCCGACGACGCGGTCTACGCCCTGACCCACCTCTGGTGGCGCGCCGACCGGACGCCGGCGATCGACCCGCTCGCCTGGGACCAGGCGGCGCTCGAGCGCGGGCGCAGGCGCGTCCTCGACGCAGTCGACGTCGTCATCCCCGGCCACGGCGAACCGTTCCGGGTGCGTCGGGCCCGTCCCTGACGGACCGGAGCGGCGGCTCGCGGCAGGGGCTCGGCCGCCCCTGAAGGGGACCGGATCAGCGGGTCGCGCCGGCCGTCTCGCCGCGCCCGGCGCGGCTGCCCGACTCGCTCTCGAGCGACGCCTCCCCGGCGCCGAGGAGCTCGAGGATCTCGCCGATCGGGCGATGGATCGCGGTCAGGATCGGCGTGTCGCGGACAGTCGAGCGGCGCCCCTCGGTCGCCCGGAGGTCGCGCACGAGCGCGCCGAAGGCGGGCAGGTCGTCGGTCTCGTAGGCCACGAGGAAGTCCTGGTCGTCGAGCCCGAACGAGTAGGCGAGCAGCTGGCGGACCTGGGGATAGGCCCGGCCGACCCGCATGTGCTCGTTCATCGAGCCCTGGCGCACCTCGCGCGAGAGGAGATACCAGTCGGCCGACTTCGTGAACGGGTAGACGATCAGGTAGCGGCTCCGCTCGCCCTCGAAGAGCGACTGCTCCTGGCTCGTCGGCCGGGCGACGTACTGCGAGTCGCCGATCAGGCCGAGGAAGCTCTCGCGCACGGTCAGCCAGCGCCCGAGCCCGCTCCGCAGCGTCCGGGCCGCCGCCAGCTCGAGTTCGTCGAGCGAGCCGGCGAGGCGCCAGACGAGGAGGTCGGCCCCGGCCTGGAGCCCGATCATCGAGTACGTGACGGTGACGACCTCGGGATCCGCGTCGATCGCCTCGGCGAACGCGTCGGCGGTTCGTTGCCGCTCCGCGGCCGGCAGGTGCCGCCAGGCCGGATCGAGGCCCAGGGCGAGGGCGTGGACGTAGCGCCGATTCATCGGTTCTCCTCCCGGAGCCAGCGGGCCGCATCGGCGGCCAGGTAGGTGATCAGGATGTCCGCCCCGGCCCGGGCGATCGCGGTCAGCAGCTCGAGCGCCGCCCGGCGCCGGTCGATCCAGCCGCGCTCGGCGGCCGCCTCGAGCATCGCCAGCTCGCCGGAGACCTGGTAGGCCGCGAGCGGGAGATCGAACCGCTGGCGGGCGAGGGCGAGCAGGTCGAGGGAGGTGATCGCGGGCTTGACCATCAGGATGTCGGCGCCCTGGTCGGCGTCGGTCAGGAGCTCGCGCATCGCCTCGCGGCCGTTCGCGGGGTCCATCTGGTAGCTCCGTCGGTCGCCGAAGGCGGGGGTCGAGCCGGCCGCGTCGCGGAACGGGCCGTAGAGGGCCGAGGCGTGCTTCGAGGCGTAGGCCATGATCGCCGTGTCGGTCCGGCCGGCCCGGTCGAGCGCCTCCCGGATCGCGAGCACCTGGCCGTCGAGCATCGCCGAGGGGGCGACGATGTCGGCGCCCGCCGCGGCGTAGGCGAGCGCGGCGTCGGCCAGCCGGCCGAGGGAGGGGTCGTTCGCGATCCGCTCCCCGTCGAGGATCCCGCAGTGGCCGTGGGTCGTGTACTCGCACAGGCAGACGTCGGCGACCAGGACGAGCGGCAGGCCGCTCGCGCGGAGCGCCCGCAGCGCCTGCGGGACCGGGCCGGCCGGGTCGGCGGCGGCTTCGCCGTCCGGGTCCTTCGCGTCCGGGATCCCGAACAGGAGGACGCCCCCGACGCCGAGCTCGGCCAGCTCCCGGGCGGCGGCGATCGTCCCGTCGAGGTCGAGCCGGGCCTGGCCCGGCAGCGACGGGATCGGCTCCGAGCCCGGTCGTTCGTGGACGAAGAGCGGGGCGACCAGCCGGGCGGGGTCAAGGCGGGTCTCGCGGACGAGGGCGCGCAGGGCGGGGGTCGCGCGCAGGCGGCGCAGCCGATGGTCGCTCGGCAGGGCGGCGGCGTGGTCCGGGCGGGTGAGCGTCATGGGGCTGACTCCGGCGGCTGAGCGGAGCGGTGATGGCGGGTCCGCAGCCGCCGCGGGCCGGCGCCGAGCGAGTGCCCGGTCATCATCGCCACGAGCAGTCGATCCATCGCGTTCTCCGCGTCGGTGAGCAGGGCGGTCGCCTCGCGGGTGTCGAGCCCGCGCTTACGCGCGATCGCGGCCAGTTCATCGACGAACGGGCTCCGGAAGCGCAGGAAGCCCTGGACCGCCTCGGTCATCGACGAGCCGAGGGCGGCGACCTCCCGGCCGTAGTCGGCGGCCAGGCGCTCGGCCTCGCGCAGCCGGTCGGCCGCCTGCGGGGTGTCATCGGCATCGAGGTACTCGAGGAGGAGCGTCACGAGCCGCCGGCCGCGCTCACGGAACGCGATCCGGTCCGCCTCGGACATCGCCTCCACCCAGGGGGTCGTGGCCGCCCGGGAGCCGGCCCGGCGCGAGTGGTAGGCCCGGGCGATCCGCTCCGGCGAGGCGCCCAGGCGGAGCAGGGTGGGGCGGTGGGCCCGGTTGGCCGGCAGGAGCGAGGTGATCGCGGTCCGCGAGAACCGCCGATGGCCGCCGGGCGTCGTGAAGACCGGGATCCGGCCCTCGTCGGCCCAGCGCCGGAGCGTACCCCGGGCGATGCCGAGCAGCGTGCTCGCCTCGCCGAGGCCGATCCAGTCCGTGGTTCGCCTGTGGTCAACCCTGGTCACGCCCGAACCTCACGCCCGAACCTCACGCCCGAACCTCACGCCCGAACCTCACGAAATGTTCCACAGGATGACGCAGCATATCGTAGACTCTGCGCACCGTCGCCGGCGATGGTTCCCGGTCCGACCGGGAGGCTGCCGCCGACGGGCGTCCGGAGAGGCCCCGCTCCCGCACCGTGCCCCCCCGCGGTGCCGTCGAGCGGGGCCTCTCCGGCCTCACGACCGCTGGTCCGGGTCCGCCGGTCGGACGCGTCGTGAGACTTCTTCCCCGGCCCTGCGGCCGCCGTCCGCGACAGGATCAGGCGGCCGCGGCCGCCGCGGGGCACCCAGCGACACCCCCTCGGGTGTACTGCAGATGACGCATGACCATCTGCGCCGCGACCGATATCGTGTGCCGCCTATGACAGCCGTTGACACGTTCCCAGCATCGGACGGTCGGTGGGGCCGAGTCGAACCGTAGGTCCGGGGCGGTCTTCCCGCCCACCAGCTCGACAACCACCCGCTGTGGTCGGCACGACGGAGCCGTTCTTCGTCGTCGACCCGGAGGGCACCATCCTCGACTGGAGCGCCGCCGCAGCCGGCTCGCTCGGGTGGTCCGTCGAACAGGCGGTTGGCCGGCGCTGCTGGCAGCTCGTCGGGGGGCAGCTGCCCGAGGGCGGGCGGATGTGCCGCTCAACCTGCCCGGTGCTCGCAGCGGTCCGCGCGGGGGCGTCTCCCTGGGACGTGGAGGTGCGCGTCCCGGGCGCCGCCGCCGAGCGACCGGAGACCGGCGGCGATGCGTTCGCGCGGCGAATCCTGCTCCACCACGTGGCGCTCGGTGAACCACCCGTGCTGTTGCACCTGATCGACGACGTCAGCGTGCGGCGGCGGCGTGAACGGATCGGGCGAAACCTCGAGCGGCTGATGGGCGAAACCGCGGATCCGATCCCCGGCCTGACCCCCCGCCAGGCCGACGTCTTCCGGCTGCTGCTCCGGGGCCTGACGACCCGCCAGGCGGCCGCGGCCCTGGGTCTGCAGCACGCGACCGTACGCACCCAGGTCCAGGCCATCCTCGATCGCCTCGAGACCAGCAACCGGCTCGCTGCCCTGATCCGGCTGCTCCTGATCGACGAGTCCGCCGCGCGACCGCGGCGCCGTCGGACGGCGCGGGGGAGGTCGTCAGCGCCGTCGGAGTGATCGCCACCCGGGAGCGGCCCGCCGTCGGGGTGATCGCCTCCCGGGAGCGGCCCCCCGAGCCTCGCCGCCCGCGCCTTGCCGCCCGCGCCTTGCCGCCCGAGCGGAGCGGTCCCGGGCGGACCGCCCGGACGGGACGCTCGGCCCTACCGGGGCCCCGAACCGAGGCGTCAGATTCGGGTCCTGGACGACCGCCGGGCTCACGGCGCAGCGCCGGCTCGCCTATTCTCGGACCTGCCGGGTCGGGTCGCCCCGTCAGCCCGCGACCCCCGGGAAAGGATGTCGCAGATGGCACCTCGTCGTGTCGTCATCATGGGAGCCGCCGGGCGCGACTTCCATGACTTCAACGTGGTCTATCGTGACGACCCTTCGGTCGAGGTCGTCGCCTTCACCGCGACCCAGATCCCCGGGATCGCCGATCGTGTCTACCCGGCCCTGCTGGCCGGCCCGCGCTACCGCACGGGGATCCCGATCGTGCCCGAGGAGCAGCTCGAGCGGCTCGTGCGGGACGAACGGGTCGACGAGGTCGTCTTCGCCTACAGCGACGTCAGCCACGAGCAGGTGATGCACGCCGCCTCGCGGGCGATGGCGGCCGGGGCGGACTTCACCCTGCTCGGTCCGCGGCGCACGATGCTCCGCAGCCGGCGTCCGGTCGTGGCCGTGTGCGCCGTGCGCACCGGCGCCGGGAAGAGCCAGACCAGCCGCCGGGTGGCCGCCCTGCTCGAGGCATCCGGCCTGAAGGTCGTCGTCGTTCGCCATCCGATGCCCTACGGCGACCTCGTCGCCCAGCGGGTCCAGCGCTTCGCCAGCTACGCTGACCTGGACCGCCAGCGGACGACGATCGAGGAGCGCGAGGAGTACGAGCCTCACCTCGACGCGGGGCGCGTCGTCTACGCCGGCGTCGACTACCAGGCGATCCTGGAGGAGGCGGACAGGGAGGCGGACGTCATCCTGTGGGACGGCGGCAACAACGACCTGCCGTTCTACCGGCCGGACCTGCACATCGTCGTCGCCGACCCGCTCCGGCCGGGCCACGAGCTGACGTATCACCCCGGGGAGACGAACCTGCGCCTGGCGGACGTCGTCGTGATCAACAAGATCGACGCCGCCGACGCGGCCGGACTGGCTGTCGTCCGGCGCAGCATCGAGGCGGTCAACCCGGTCGCGGCGGTGATCGAGGCGCGCTCGACGCTCAGCCTCGTCGGGGGCGAGATCGCCGGCCGGCGCGTCGCGGTCGTCGAGGACGGTCCGACGCTCACCCACGGCGGCATGACCTACGGGGCCGGGACCGTCGCCGCCAGCCGGTTCGGGGCCGCCTTCGTCATCGACCCGCGGCCGTACGCCACCGGCAGCCTGGCCGAGACGCTCCGCCGCTACCCGGCCCTCGAACCGCTGCTGCCCGCGATGGGCTATGGTCCGGCCCAGATGCGCGAACTCGAGGCAACCCTGAATGCGCTGCCGGTCGACGTCGTCCTGGCCGCCACGCCGATCGACCTGACCCGGATCCTGCGGCTCCACAAGCCGGTCGTCCGCGTCCGGTACGAGCTCGAAGAGGTGCGCGGTCCGTCGCTCGCGAGCCTTCTCGAACCGATCGTCCGTGTCGCCCGCGGGACCGCGCCGAGACCGGGCTGACCGCCCACCCGGCCCGGACCGACCGTCCGGCCCGGGATTCACACCACAGGAGACGACGATGACGACCGATCCCGCGCCGGTCCGCCACTTCCTGACCCTCGACGGTCTCGGGCCGGAGGGGCTCCGGCTCCTCCTCGGTCTCGCCCACCGGGCGAAGCGCGAGCCAGCGGCCTTCCGCGGGGCGCTCCCGGGCGGCCGGGTCGGGATGATCTTCGACAAGCCCTCGACCCGGACCCGGGTCAGCCTCGAGGCCGCGGCCTGGGGGCTGGGCATGCTCCCGATCGTCCTCCGCCCGGACGAGCTCCAACTCGGCCGGGGCGAGACGATCGCCGACACGGCCCGGGTCCTGTCGCGCTACCTGTCGGCGATCGCGGTTCGCACGTTCGCCCAGGCGACGGTCGAGGAGCTGGCCGCGGACGCCTCGATCCCGGTCGTCAACGCCCTGACCGACGAGCACCACCCGCTCCAGGCGCTGGCCGACGTGATGACCCTCGAAGAGGAGTTCGGCACGCTCGCCGGCTGTCGCCTGGCCTACGTCGGCGACGGCGACAACGTCTGCCATTCGCTCGCCCAGGCGGCGGCCCTGGCCGGCTTCCAGCTCGCGATCGCGACCCCCGTCGGCTACGAACCGGACCCGGCGATCATCGAGGCCGCCCGGGAGCTGGCGGGCGCGACCGGGGGCGAGATCGAGCTGAGCCACGATCCCCTGACGGCGGTCGAGGGCGCCGACGCCATCTACACCGATGTCTGGACCTCGATGGGCCGCGAGGCCGAGCAGGCCGCCCGGCGGGAGGCGTTCCGGGGGTTCACGGTCGACGCCTCGCTCATGGCCCGCGCCGCTCGCCACGCGATCTTCCTCCACTGTCTGCCCGCCCACCGCGGCGAGGAGGTGACGAACGCGGTGATCGACGGCGGCCAGTCGCGGGTCTGGGATCAGGCCGAGAACCGGCTCCACACCGAGCTGGCGCTCCTCTACACGCTGATCACCGGCGACGCCGCCGGCGACCGGATCTAGCCTCCGGCGGTGACCTCGTTCGGCTCGCCAACCTCGTCCGGCTCGCCGTCCGCGTCGAGCGCGTTGACCAGGGCGCCCAAGGCGAGCAGGGCGGCCGCGACGCCCATGGCCAGGTGGAAGGCGTCGGTCGAGGCGATTCTGGCCGCCGCCACGACCGCCGGCGGGACGCCCGCAGCCGGCGGGTTCAGGGGTGCCACGAGCGCCCGGAAGTCCGCCGTCGAGGTGTCGAGCCCGGGGACGAGCGCCCCCAGCGTGCCATAGAAGCCGGCCGTGAGCGCGACGAAGATGAGCGCGCCCAGGAGCGGCTGTCCGACCCGCGAGACGGCGTTGTTGATCGCCGAGGCGAGCCCGGCCTGGCGGACCGGCACCGAGCTCATCAGCGCGCTCGTGAGCGGGGCCACGACGAGCGACATCCCGAGCCCGGCCAGGACGAGCCCGGGAAGCACGTCGACGAGGACGTCGCCCGGCGGCAGGAGCGAGACCGGCCGGGCCAGCTCGGCCTCCCAGGCCCGGCTCGTGGCCGGGATGCGGGCCAGCCAGAGTGTCCCGGCCGCGACCAGGGCGGGGCCCGCGACGAGGAAGCGGCGGGCGCCCAGACGGCCGGCCACGGCGCCGACCCGGGTCGAGAGGAGCATCAGGAGCAGGCCGCCCGGCAGGGACAGCATCCCGGCCGCGAGCGGGCTGTAGCCGAGCGTCCCCTGGAAGAAGACAGCCTGGAAGGCGAGCGTGACGTACAGGGCGCCGTAGACCAGGAAGGTCGAGAGGTTCAGGATCGCGAACCGGCGGGCGCGGAACAGCTCGAGCGGGACGAGCGGGTCGGAGCGGCGGGCCATCAGGACCGGGAAGGCGACGAGCGCGACGGCCCCGGCCCCGAGGGCGAGGAAGGCGACCGGGTCCGCCCAGTCACGCTGCTGGCCCCGGATCGCCCCGAAGGCCAGGCCCCCGACCGCGATCGCCCCGACGAGCGCTCCGAGCCAGTCGAAGCGCCGGGGGGCGAGCTCGTCCCGACTCTCGGCCATGTGCCGGCGGGTGGCGTAGAGCGCCACGACGAGGAGCGGGACGTTGACCAGGAACGCCATCCGCCACGAGATCGTGCCCACGAGGACCCCGCCGACGATCGGCCCGAGGACGATCGTGGCCGAGGTCGCCGCGGCCCACAGCCCGAACGCCCGGGCCCGGGCCGGACCCTCGAAGGTGGCGGCGATGATCGCCAGCGAGCCGGGCACGAGGAGAGCGCCGGCTGCGCCCTGGAGGACGCGTGCGGCGACGAGCAGCTCGAGGCTCGGCGCCAGGCCGCACAGGACCGAGGTGAGCCCGAAGCCGGCCAGCCCGATCGTGAACATCCGCCGCCGTCCGAGGTGGTCGCTCAACGCCCCGGCCAGGATCAGCAGCGCGGCGAGGGTGGCGAGGTAGCCGCTCGTCACGTACGTCTGGCCCTCGAGGACGCCGACGACGCTCGCCGGCAGCTCCTCGCCGATCCTCTTCAGGGCGACGTTCACGACCGTCCCGTCGAGGAAGACCGTCCCCGAGCCGAGGATCGCGGCAGCCATCGTCCAGCGCTGGCTCGTCGTCACTGACTCCTCCTGGGCAGGTTCCGACTCTTCCTGGGGACGTCCCGGTTGGCGCATCGTAGCGCCGGCGTCTCCGGCGGCACCATCGGGGTAGACTCTCGGCCACGATGCCTGGTCCCGTGGCGCTCGTCGGCGCCGGCGAGTTCACCCCCGCGATGGTCGAGATCGACCGCGGCCTGCTCGAGGCGACCGGGCGACGCCGGCCCCGCGTGGCCGTGCTGCCGACCGCCTCGGCCCCCGATGGCGAGGAGACGTTCCGGCGCTGGGCTGCCCAGGGGGTCGAGCACTTCAGCGCTCTCGGTGCCGAGGTGGAGGCGGTGCTCGTCCGCGACCGGGGCGAGGCCGACGATGCCGAGCACGCCCAGGCGGTCGGCGAAGCGGACCTCGTCTACTTCTCGGGCGGCAAGCCCGATTACCTGCTGGAGGTGCTCGAGGGAAGCCTGGTCTGGGCCGCCGCCCTCGATGCCCACGCCCGCGGGGCGGTCCTGGCCGGCTGCTCGGCCGGGGCGATGGTCCTGGCCGCGCGTCAGCCACGGCTCCGCCGCCGGGTGCTGCCGTTCCCGCTCGGCTGGCAGACCGGGCTGGGGATCGTGCCCGGCGCCGCGGTCCTACCCCACTACGACCGGTTTCCGGAGGCGTTGGCGGCGTTCGTCGTGCTCCAGGCTCCCCGCGGGACGACGATCCTGGGCATCGACGAGGAGACGGCGCTCGTCGGGCGCGACCGATCCTGGCAGGTCCAGGGACAGGCCCGGGTCACGGTCTGGCAAGGGCGCCGGCGGGTCCGGCTCCGGGCGGGCGACGTCCTGCGTCTCTGATCAGGCCCGATCAGGTCCGGTTCGGGCGCCCGCAGCCACGGCGGGCCACGCCGGCGAACCTGTCGCGACGCCGGCGAACCTTTCGCGACGCCGGCGAACCTTTCGCGACGGCGGCGAGTATCCCCTGTCAGCGAGTCGGACGGCCGGCACCGGGCCGGCTCGTCAGTCGCGACCGGCGCGTTCCCGGGTTCTCACCGTCGTGGGGAGCCAGCGGACCGCCGGTCGCGACTCCACCCCCGTCGCTGCCTGGCCACGACCCAGGGCGCGATGCCCGCGGCCAGCCGCGCCGGCCGACCGCACTGGCTCCGGCCGTGCTCGGTCCGGCGGCGCCTATTGCGGCTTGACCGCCCGGAAGCAGTCCGAGCAGTAGACCGGGCGATCCATCCGTGGCTTGAACGGGACCTGGGCCTGGTTGCCACAGCGCGAGCAGATGACCGCGAAGTACTCGCGTTCGGGGCGTTCGCCCCGCTCGTAGCCGCGCGGCCCGCCGATCTCGCGGACGTCGTAGCCGCCCTCGCGCGCCTGGCGGCGGCTGGCGCGGCAGGTCGGACAGCGCTTCGGGTCTGACACGAACCCCTTCTGGGCGTAGTACTCCTGGTCCGCGGCCGAGTGGATGAACTCGACGCCGCAGTCGACACAGCTCAGGGTTCGATCGACGTAGGTCACGATGATCCTCCCGGATCGATGCTCGATTGGCGCGCCCTCGGGGCGCGACAGTCCGTGGTCGGGACGAGCGTGACGGCGGAGGAAGCCGGGGCCGCGCGACCCAGGTGCAGACTCTCGTGATCCCAGGCGGGGCGCACCGGTGATTCTGTGACCCGAGGATACCACCGGCCCGGCCGGGACGCCCCCGCGGCGATCGTCGGCAGCCGGTCTCGGCTCGGCTCGCTATACTCCCGGGGAGTACGGATCGGCGCTCGTCCGATCGATTCGCCGGCGCCTCGGCGACCGGCCCGGCAGCAAGGCAAGGGAGGACCTGACGATGGCGACCGCGATCGACCCGGTGTGCGGGATGGAAGTCGAGACCGACGACGCGCCGTACTCGACCGAGTACGAGGGGACGACCTACTACTTCTGCGGCAAGGGCTGCCTGCTCGACTTCAGGGAGGAGCCCGGGAAGTTCCTCGCCCCCGACTACCGGCCGGGGATGGACCACGACTGATCGGCGCGGGCCGATACGTCGCAGCTAAGCGGCCGGAGGCAGAATGGCCGCCGGCGGATCGGGACGGGCACGCAGCGGAGATGGTCCACCGCCGTGAGCGCGGCGCGCGCCGCCGCCGGGGAGGTCGAACGTGCCCGAGATCAGGATCCAGCTTGCCCGCCTCGTTCGTGGCCTCGCGATCATCGCCGCCTCGGCGGCGGCGCTGACCGCTGGCCTTGGCGCTGTCCTGCCGGCGGGGATCCGCTGGTAGGGTCGGGCCGACGGCAGGAGATGGCCGGCCCGAGGGTCGATGGCCGGCCCGCCTCCCTCAACGGGAGATCGGGCCGGCCCCGGCGTCCCGGGAGAGGCGCTGGGAGAGGTAGACCGGGATCGCCGAGAGAAGGATGAGGAAGACCGCCACGACGTTGACGATCGGGCGCTGATTCGCTTGCCGGAGATGGTTGAGGATCCAGATCGGGATCGTCTCCTGGGTGCCCGCCGTGAACGTCGTGACGATGATCTCGTCGAACGACAGGGCGAAGGCGAGCAGACCGCCGGCGAGGAGCGCGGACCGGATGACGGGGAACGTCACGTGGCGGAATGTCTGCCAGGTGTCCGCCCCGAGGTCCATCGAGGCCTCCTCGATCGAGCGTGACGAGCGCCGCAACCGGGCGATCACGTTGTTGTAGACGACCACGACGCAGAACGTGGCGTGGCCGACCACGATCGTGAACGGCGTGAACCCGATCCCGGCCGTGTTGATCGTCGCGTTCAGGGCCATGCCGGTGACGATGCCCGGCAGGGCGATCGGCAGGACGAGGGCGAACGAGACCGTGTCGCGGCCGAAGAAGCGGAAGCGGTGGACCGCGAACGCGGCGAGCGAGCCGAGGACGAGGGCGATCAGGGTGGCCGAGAGGCCGACCTGGACCGAGAGCCCGAGCGCGTCGCGCACGGACGGGTTGTCGAGCGCGGCCGCGAACCACTCGGTGCTGAACTGCCGGATCGGCCAGGCCTGGGTGCGCTCGGCGTTGAAGGCGTAGAGCGCGATCACGATGATCGGGATGTACAGGAAGGCGAGGACCGCGCCGGCCGCGATCCTCAGCCCGATCCGACTCATCGCCGCCCCTCCATCAGAGCGCCTCGAACGCGCCGAGCCGGCGGGCGATCAACAGGTAGACGGCCATGATCAGGACCGGCACCGTCGCAAAGGCGGCGGCGAAGGGCACGTTGTTGGAGACGCCCTGGCTCTCGTAGATCACGTTGCCGATGAACTGGCTGTTGGAGACGAGGGTCGGGGTGATGTAGTCGCCCAGGGTCAGGGAGAAGGTGAAGATCGAGCCGGCCACGAGGGCGGGCAGCACGATCGGCAGGACGACCCTGCGGAAGGTCGTGGCGCCCCGGGCGCCGAGGTCGGCCGACGCCTCGAAGTACGAGTTCGGGATCCGCTCGAGCCCGGTGTAGATCGGCAGGATCATGTACGGCAGCCAGATGTAGCTGAAGACGAGCCACATCGAGAAGTCCGAGATGCCCGGGCTGAAGCCGGGCAGGCCGAGCTGCTGGACGGTCCAGTCGATCAGCCCGTTCGGGGCCAGGATGACCCGCCAGGCGTAGACCCGGACGAGGTAGCTCGACCAGAGTGGCAGCAGGACGAGCATGAACAGGATCGAGCGCAGCCTGGGAGCCGCCACCCGGGCCATGTAGTAGGCGATCGGGAAGGCGATCACCATGTCGGCCAGGGTGACCAGGACCGCGATCGTCACCGTGCGCAGCGCGACGGTCCGGTAGACCGGCTCGCCGATCAGGCGCTCGAAGTTCTTCAGGCTGAACTCGCGGACGACGGCCGAGGTCGCCGGGTCGAGGTACCAGAAGGCCGCCACGAGCAGGATCGCGAGCGAGCCGAGGTAGACGACGCCGAACCAGCCGATCGGCGGCGTCAGGAGGATCAGGAGCTGGGCTCGCGGATGGCGGTAGAGCAGCGCCAGGAGGCGTCGGCGGAGGCCGGCCGGTGCTCCCGATCGAGCGGTCGTGGCGGACGTCATCGTGGGGCTCGGGTCGCTGGAGCTGGGTGGTGTTGGTTCAGCCGACCGGGAGCCGGCGGACGGCCCCCGGTCGGCAATCGATGCTCAGGCCGAGGTCAGCTCTTGATCTCGGTCCACTTCTGGGTCCAGATCGAGTAGTCGACACAGGTCTGGCCGCGGCTGTCACCGCAGTCCTGGAGCGGTGTCTTCCAGAAGCTGATCGCGTTGTAGAAGCTCTCGTCGGTGACGCGGTAGAGCTTGCAGAAGTCCTTCACGCCGTACGAGCCATACCCCTTGTCGAGGATCTCACACGCCTTCGGGTTGGCCGGGGCCTCGCCGAAGTACTCCGCGACCTGCGCCTGGACCTCCTTGGTGACCATCCAGCCCATCCAGAGGTACATGCAGTTCGGGTTCTTGGCCTTGGCCGACATCATCCAGGTGTCCGCCCAGCCGGTCATCCCCTCGCTCGGTACGACCGCGTCGACTGCGACGCCGGATGCCTTGAGCGTGTTCACCTGGTACGGCCAGGTCGTGCCCACGACGGTCGTGCCGTTGGTGAAGTTGTCGATCTCGTCGGTGTAGAGCGACCAGTACTTGCCGACCCACGGTCGTTGCTGCTTGAGCAGGGAGACGGCGGCGTCGAACTGGGGCTGGGTGAGCTCGTACGGATCGGTGATCCCGAGCTCGGGGTTGTGGGCCTTCAGGTACAGCGCGGCGTCGGCGATATAGATCGGGCTGTCGTAGGCGGTGATCTTGCCCTGGTAGGGCTTCGAGGCCGCCGGGTCGAAGACGACGTCCCAGCTCGTCGGGGCGGGCTTGACGATGTCGGTCCGGTACATCAGCAGGTTGCCGCCCCAGCCGTGGGAGACGCCGTAGTGCTTGCCATTCACCGTGTTGTGCGGCGGCGACTGGAGGAACGGGGCGATGTCGTTCCAGTCCGGGATGAGCGCCGGGTTGATCTCGGCCACGTCGCCATTGGCGATCAGCCGGTTCGTCGCGTCACCGGAGGCGGAGACACCGTCATAGACGGTGCCGCCTCCCTGGCGCATCAGGGTGACCATCTCGTCGGAGGTGTTGGCCGGCTTCAGGTTCACCTGGCAGCCGGTCTTCTCCTCGAAGGGATTGACCCAGTCGTACTCCTTGACGTTCGAGCCGTCCTCGGCGTAGCCGGGCCAGATGATCAGGTTCAGCTGGCCTTCGCCCGGCCCGATCGAGGTGGGCAGGTTCGAGCTCGGGGCGGCGCTCGGCGACTCGGCCGGGGCGCTCCCCGGCGCACTCGGGGCGGCGCTGGCCGGCGCGCTCGCCGAGGGCGCGGTCGTCGCGCCGCCGCCCGTGCAGGCGGCCGCGAGCAGGGCGAACACCGCCGCCAGGGCAGCGGTCCTGCGGGTCGTCATCGTTTCTCCTCCTCCTGCGTTCCGGTCCAGACTGGACCCCGTCACTGCGCGACGGGGAGCGTGTGCTGGCGCTTCCAGACGAGCCGGACCGCCCGCCCCTGCGCCGCCAGGGCCTCCATCGACGATGTGGCGAGGTTCTGCTGGGTGACCACGAGTTCCCCGCCCACGTCGAGGGCGACGTGGTAGCGGGTGTCCGATCCCAGGTACGCGACCTCGCGAATCCGTCCGCTCACCGACAGCTCGTCTGCGCCCGGGGTCTCCCCCGGGTCGGCCAGACGGATCTTCTCGGGCCGGACGGTGAACGTCCCCCCTGCGCCCACGATCGCCCGGGCGGCCTCGCCGGTGAGCAGGTTCGAGGTGCCCACGAACCCGGCCACGAAGACGGTGGCCGGTCGTTCGTAGACCTCCGCCGGGGTGCCGATCTGCTCGATCCGGCCGCGGTTGAAGACGGCCAGGCGATCGCTCATCGTGAGCGCCTCGACCTGGTCGTGGGTGACGTAGATGAACGTGATCCCGACCTGGTGCTGGATTGCCTTGAGCTCGATCTGCATCTCCTCGCGGAGCTTGAGGTCGAGCGCCCCGAGCGGCTCGTCGAGGAGCAGTACCCGGGGCCGGTTGACGAGGGCGCGCGCCAGGGCGACCCGCTGGCGCTGCCCGCCCGACAGCTGCGAGGGTCGGCGCTCGTCATAGCCCTCGAGGCGGACCATCCGGAGGGCGTCGGCGACTCGTCGCCGGCGCTCGTCGCGCGGCACCTTGCGGACCATCAGGCCGTAGCCGACGTTGTCGGCCACGTTCATGTGGGGGAAGAGGGCGTAGTCCTGGAAGACCGTGTTGACGTCCCGCTCGAAGGGCGGGTGCCGGCTGACGTCCTCGCCGTGGAGGAGGATCCGGCCGGCGGTCGGCAACTCGAAACCGGCGATCATCCGGAGCGTCGTCGTCTTGCCCGAGCCCGAGGGCCCGAGCATCGAGAAGAACTCCCCGTCACCGACCTCGAGGTCGATGCCGGCCACCGCCTCGACCTCGCCGAAGCGCTTGACGACCCCCTCGAGCCGGACGGCGGGACCGCTCGCCCGGGCAGCCCGGGCAGGGGAGAGATCGGGATCCGCTGACCCGCGGCGCAGGTCGTGGGCCGTCCTGTCATGGGGGGGCGTGGAGATCGACAAGCGGTTCTGGTCCTTCGGGATGGTGGCGCTCGGGGACGCAGCGGCGCTGGGTCCTGGATCGTAGCAAACGGGCGACCGTGCCTGCCCCGTCACCTCGGCGACGAGTGGCCGCCGCGTGACGACGCCCGCACTGTGGCGTCAGGGCACGAGGCTGTCAAGGCGATTCGGGTCCTGGACCGCGCTTCGGGACGGAACCGGCGGCGGGGACGGGGCGCCCGACGGGGGACCGAATCCGGTCGCGTGACCCGGGAGACGTGCCCTGGACGATCGACCCCTCCCGCCCGGTCGACCCGATAGACTGGCTGGCCATGCGCCTCCGTGCCTCCGGCCCCTGTCTCCTGTCCGGCCTGGTCGCCGTCGCCGCGCTGCTCGTGGCCGCCTGCGGCGGCGGCGACCCCGGGCCGACCCCGCCGATCCGGCCGGGCACCGCTGGCGCGCCGCGCGAGGTGAACATCATCGCCAAGGACTACACGTTCATCCCGGCGGTCGTCGACCTCGTGCCCGGCGAGACGGTCCTTTTCCACGTCGTCAACGGCGGGCTCGCCGTCCACGAGGTGGTGATCGGCGACCAGGCCGTCCAGGATGCCTGGGAGATCGCCGAGGCGGCCACCGTCGACGCTCCGCCCGGCCCGACGCCGGCGGTCAGCGTGCCACCCGGGGTGGCCGGGCTGCGGGTGGTCGTTCCGTCAGGCGGACGGGAGGACGTCCTGTACACGGTGCCCCGGATCGACGGGCTGATCGTCGGCTGCCACATCCCCGGCCACTACGCGAAGGGGATGCGCGTCCCGGTCCGGCTCGTGACGCCGGGCGGCTGACGGGCGGGCGGCCGACACCGGGCGGCTGACGGGCGGGCGGCCGCCGCCGGCCGGCTCGCGTTAGGCCGCCGCCGGCCGGGCGCCCGGGCCGAGCCCGATCGCCCGGACCGAGCGCGCCACTCGGGCTCCGGCCGCGAGTGATACCCTCATCGGCGGCGACGGCGGCGCGCCCGACGCGGTCGCCGTTGACAGTCGCGGGCCCGGCCCGGCCGGGCGAGCCTCGAGGAGAAGAGTCGAAATGGCCTACGTCATCGCCGAGCCGTGTGTCGACGTCCTGGACCAGTCGTGCGTCTCGGTCTGCCCGGTCGACTGCATCCACTACGACGAGGGCGTCGACCGGATGCTCTACATCGATCCGAACGAGTGCATCGACTGTGGCGCCTGCGAGCCCGAGTGCCCGGTCAACGCGATCTTCCCGGAGGAGTCCCTGCCGCCGGAGTGGGCCGCCTACACCCAGATCAACGCGGTCTGGTACACGGACAAGGCGGCCGCCCGGGCGCAGGTCGACGCGATCAAGCCCCGCTGACGCCCGTCCCGCGAGAGGTCCCGCGAGAGGTCCCGCGAGAGGTCCCGCTCGAGGACCGGGTCGGTCCCACGCCCGAGATCAGGCTGCACCGGGCACCGGGACGCGGCCCGCTCGAGGGCTGGCAGGTAAGGGCTACGAGAGGCAGGTAAGGGCCAGTGCAGTCGGCCCCGCTAGACTGGCCTGATGCGGATCGTCTCGCTCCTGCCCTCGGCGACGGAGATCGTGTTCGCCCTCGGACTCGGGGACCAGCTCGTCGGGGTGACCCACGAGTGCGACTGGCCGCCCGAGGCGGCCCGGGTCCCGGTGGTCACCCGCAGCACGCGCGACCTGACGGACGTGTCATCGCGCGAGATCGATCGCCTCGTGGGCGAGGCGATACACGGTGGCTCGTCGCTCTACGAGCTCGACGAGGCAGCCCTCGAGGCTGCCCGGCCGGACCTGATCCTGACCCAGGAGCTGTGCGCCGTATGCGCCGTCAGCTACCGTCGGGTGAACGAGGTGGTCCGGGCGATCGATGCCGCGATCACGGTCGTTTCCCTCGAGCCCACCTCGATCGAGGGGATCCTGAACTCGATCGCCACGGTCGGGGCGATGGCCGATGCGGAGGAGACCGCCCTCGACGTCGTGGCGGCGCTCCGCAGCCGGCTCCGCAAGCTCGAGACGCGCGTCGCCCGGCGGCGTGAGCGCGGCCAGGTGCCGGTCCGCGTCGTCGCCCTCGAGTGGCTGGATCCGCCGTTCGTGGTCGGCCACTGGGTACCCGAGCAGATCCGCCGCTCGGGAGGGTGGGACCTGCTCGGACGGGAGGGGGAGAAGGCCGTCCCGACGACCTGGCAGGCGATCCGGGAAGTCGACCCCGAGATGCTCGTCCTGATGCCGTGCGGTTTCCACCTGGCCGGGACGGTCGACGAGTGGGAGCGGACACCGAGACCGCCGTTCTGGCGGGAGCTCGAGGCGGTCCGGCGGGGCCAGGTCTTCGCCGTCGACGGATCGGCCTACTTCAGTCGCCCCGGACCGCGGGTGATCGACGGGATCGAGCTGCTGGCCGAGATCTTCGACCCGGACGGGTTCGTGGAGACCTCGCCGGCCGGCAGCTGGACGCCCCTGCTCTAGGGTCCGGACAGGATCCGGACCGACCGACCCGCGTCGCCGGCGGCCGGGCGAGCGCCTCGCCCGCCGGTATACTCGGCCCGATGTCTCCTCTCGAACACGCGACCATCGCAACCGTCGGCTCGGGGGTCATGGCCGAGGCGATGATCGCCGGGCTGCTCCGCGGCCAGCTCGTCGAACCGCGCCAGATCGTGGCCAGCCACCCCCGCCGGGAGCGACGCGAGCAGCTCGCCGGAACGTACGGGATCCGGGTCACCGCCGGCAACGTCGACGCGGTCGAAGGCGCGGACGTGATCCTGCTCGCGATCAAGCCCCAGATGCTCGCTCGCGTCGGACGCGAGATCGGCCCCCACCTGCGTCCGGGTCAGCTCGTGCTCTCGATCATCGCCGGGGCGACGACGAAGGCACTGAGCGGGACGCTCGGCCACCGTCAGGTCGTGCGCAGCATGCCGAACACGCCGGCCCAGATCGGCAAGGGGATGACGGTCTGGTACGCGACGCCCGAGACGACCGCCGCCCAGCGCGCCCAGGCGAGCACGATCCTGCGCGCCCTCGGTCACGAGATCGAGGTCGACGACGAGAAGTTCGTGGCCATGGCCACCGCGGTCAGCGGTACCGGGCCGACGTACGTCTTCCTGGTCATGGAGGCGCTCATCGACGCCGCCGTGCACCTCGGCTTCCCTCGCCACGTCGCCCACGACCTGGTGATCGAGACCCTCGAGGGGAGCGCAGCCTTCGCCCGCTCGAGCGGCATGCACCCGGCGGTCCTGCGCAACATGGTCACCTCGCCCGGCGGGACGAGCGCGGCCGCCCTGCACGAGCTCGAATCGGGGCGCCTGCGGACCGTGCTCTCGGAAGCGGTCTGGGCGGCCTACCGGCGGACCGTCGAGCTCGGCGATGAGCTCGAAGCGAGCGTCGGGACGAGCGAGAGCCGGTCGACCGGGAAGCCTCCGAAGGTGTCCGCCCGCTGACGATGCCGACGCCGCCGGAGGAACGCGCCCGGCCGGGTCGCGACGTTTCAGCCGGGAGAAGCGGGGGGACGCGGCGCGACGCGTGGGCCCGCACGATCGCGTTCCCGAGGCGCCACGTCATGGACGAGGTCCCGGCGCCTCCCATTGGCATTTAGCCGGCGGTGCCCGGCCTGGGCGTCGGGGTCGGACCGTTCGCCACGGCCGCAGCGCTCAGGATCGCCTCGCGCTGCCCTTCCGAGACGAGCGCCTCGACGAGCGCGACGAGCAGGTGGGTCTGGCGCAGGAGCTCCTGGTCCTGCGCGTCGAGATGGCCCATCGTCTGGCCCATGTCGTGGAAGATCTTCCCGACGGTCTTGTATTCCTCTTCGGCTCGGGCTTCCGCGTGCCGCCCCTGGAGGTTCTGGCCGACCATGATCAGCGGCAACAGCAGCAGCTGGACGATGTTGCCAAGGAAGAGCAGGAACGCGAACGGGAACGGGTCGAATGCCTGCCTCCCCGAGGCGACCTGCCAGAGCATCCAGCCGGCCATGAACAGCGCGAAGAAGTAGACGGCGTACATCGTCCCGATCGCGCCGGTCACGGCGAGCGCGATCCGATCCTGGGCGGAGAGGCGCTGCTGGACCTCGCGATAGGCGTTGCGGTGAACGTGCTCGATCGGCTGGAAGAGGCCGAGCGAGCGTCGCGCGTGGAGGGGATGGCTGGGTTCGGGTCCCGGGTGCGTCGTGGCCACGGTTGCTCCTCGTGACGGCGGCCCGGTGCGACCGGCCGGTGGCCGCGCCCCCGGACTGTAGCGCACCGTTGGCCGGCGCTCGCCCGACGGTGCGTCCGGCCCCCCCGGGCACGCCCGCCGGCGATACCATCGGGTCATGAATGTTGCCACGAGCGTTCGCGAGCTCCCTGAACGGAGCATGCGCACCGTCCTCCTGACACTGTCGCGACGTCGGTCGCTCGGCCGGCTGGCCACGCGCGTCGCGATCACCCGACTGATCGTCGGCCGATTCGTCGCCGGCCAGACGCTCGGTGACGCCCTCGACGTCCTCGATCGGCTCCGGGCGACCGGCCTTCGGACCACCGTCGACGTGCTCGGGGAGTCGATCACCTACCCCGAAGCCGCGACCGCGGCGGCGGCACGCTACGTCGACACCCTCGATGCGCTCGCCGCCCGTGGCCTCGACGGCAACGTCAGTCTCAAGCTCACCCAGATGGGTCTCGACATCGATCGCGCGCACACCCGCACGAACGTCGAGCAGGTCTTCCGGAAGGCTGCCGAGACCGGGGCATTCGTCCGGATCGACATGGAGGACCATTCCAGGACGGAGGCGACGCTCGACCTCTGGCGCGAGCTGCGCTCGGTCAACCCGAACAGTGGGGTCGTCATCCAGGCCGGGCTCCGGCGGAGCGCGGCGGACGTCGATCGCCTGATCGAAGAGCGAGCCCGCGTCCGCCTGTGCAAGGGGGCATACCGGGAGCCGGCCGCAGTCGCGTTCCAGGAGAAGAGCGAGGTCGATCGCTCGTTCGTCGCGTTGATGGAGCGGCTCCTGCGCGAGGGCGAGCACCCCGCGTTCGCGACCCACGACGAGCGGATCATCCAGCGGGCCACCGAGCTCGCCGAGCGCGAGGAGATCGCGCGCGACCGCTTCGAGTTCCAGATGCTCTTCGGCGTCCGGCGGGACCTCCAGGAGCGGCTCGTTCGTGAGGGATACACGGTCCGGGTATACGTCCCCTACGGCACGGAGTGGTACCCGTACTTCATGCGCCGGCTGGCCGAGCGTCCGGCGAACGTCGCGTTCGTCCTCCGGAGCCTGACACGGGAACGGCGTGGAGGGCGGCGCGCGGCCTGAGCCTGGCCGGGCGCCCCGAGCTGGGCCGGGCGCCCCGAGCTGGGCCGGGCGATCGATCCGGAGCGCTCGACCCCCGCTCAGGCCCCGGGGCGACGCATCGCGACCGCCACGGCGATCGCGAGCCCGACGC
>CAYMBB010000005.1:20432-22056 GCA_964388515.1 uncultured Anaerolineaceae bacterium | reverse complement strand
CACGCCGGCGGCAAGTTCGGCGGCGGGGGCTACAAGGTCTCCGGCGGCCTGCACGGCGTGGGCGTCAGCGTCGTCAACGCGCTCTCCGAATGGATGCGGGTCGAATCGGCTCGCGACGGCTTCGTCTGGGCCCAGGAGTACGCCCGCGGCAAGCCTACGATGCCGGTCACGAAGATCGGCCCCTCGCACGGCCGCCATGGGACCCGAACGCTCTTCCTGGCCGACCGCGAGATCTTCGAGACGATCGACTACTCGTTCGACACGATCGCCCAGCGGCTGCGCGAATCGGCGTACCTGAACAAGGGCCTCTGGATCAGGCTGGTCGACGAGCGGACCGACCGCGAGCGCTCTTTCTACTTCGAGGGCGGCCTGATCTCGTTCGTGCGGCACATGAACCGCAACAAGGAGACGCTCACCGCCCGGCCGATCTACGTCGAGCGGCGTGAGGGCGGGACGCAGGTCGAGGTCGCGCTCCAGTACAACGACACGTACACCGAGAACGTGCTCTCGTTCGCCAACAACATCAACACCGTCGATGGCGGGACGCACGTCACCGGCTTCCGGGCGGCCCTGACGAGCTCGCTCAACGACTGGGCCCGACGGGCCGGCATCCTGAAGGACTCGGACCCGAACCTGACTGGCGACGACGTCCGCGAGGGCCTGACCGCCGTCATCAGCGTCAAGCTCGTCGAGCCCCAGTTCGAGGGCCAGACGAAGGCGAAGCTGGGCAACGCCGAGGTGAAAGGCCAGGTCCAGGCCGCTGTCTCCGACGGCCTGGCCCAGTACCTCGACGAGAACCCGGCCGACGGGCGGCGGATCATCGAGAAATGCCTGACCGCCTCGCGCGCCCGTGAAGCGGCGCGCAAGGCGCGCGACCTCGTCATCCGCAAGGGCGCCCTCGATGGACTCTCCCTGCCCGGCAAGCTGGCCGACTGCCAGGAGCGCGACCCGGAGCGGAGCGAGCTGTACATCGTCGAGGGCGACTCGGCCGGCGGCTCGGCCAAGCAGGGGCGGGACCGACGCTTCCAGGCGATCCTCCCGCTGCGCGGCAAGCTGCTCAACGTCGAGAAGGCACGGCTCGACAAGATCGTCGCCAGCGAGAATGTCCGCCCGCTGATCATCGCCCTCGGGGCGGGGATCGAGGGGATCGGCGACAGCTTCGACATCTCGAAGCTGCGCTACCACCGGATCATCATCATGACCGACGCCGACGTCGACGGTGCCCACATCCGGACGCTCCTGCTCACCTTCTTCTACCGGCACATGCCCAAGGTGATCGAGTCCGGCTACCTCTTCATCGCCCAGCCGCCGCTCTACCGGATCAGCACCGGCAAGGTGACCCGCTATGCCCAGACGGAGAAGGAACGCGACGAGATCATCCGCCAGATGAGCGCCAAGAACGTCTCGGTCCAGCGCTTCAAGGGCCTCGGCGAGATGAACGCCGACCAGCTCTGGGAGACGACGATGAACCCCGAGACCAGGACGCTCCTGCGCGCCGAGATCGAGGACGCGGCCGAGGCGGACGCGATCTTCACGATGCTCATGGGCGAGCGGGTCGAGCCGCGCAAGGAGTTCATCAAGACCGAGGCACGCAAGGTGCGCAACCTTGACATCTGAGACGGCG
>CAYMBB010000005.1:17512-20332 GCA_964388515.1 uncultured Anaerolineaceae bacterium | reverse complement strand
TTCATCAAGACCGAGGCACGCAAGGTGCGCAACCTTGACATCTGAGACGGCGACGACGGCAGGCGAAGGGATGAGCCGGGGGGCGGCGACGAGCCCGGGTGCGGGCGCGGCGACGAGCCGGGGTGCGGGGACGAGTCCCGCCTCGGGCACGGCGACGAGCCCGGGGGCGGGCCCGGGTGCGGGGACGATGGGCCCAGCGGTGGCCGACGGCGCCAGGGCCCTGCCCGATGTGCGGATCGGAGGTCGCCGGATCCTCCTGACCCCGCACAACTGCTTCGCCTGCGGCGAGCTGAACGTGCATGGCCTGCACCTGGACCTCCATGCCCGTGAGGGTCGCTGCTGGAGCGAACTCGAGCTGCCGGAGCGGTTCGAGGGGTGGGAGGGAATCGCCCACGGCGGGATCGTGTGCACGATCCTCGACGAGGTCATGGCCTGGGCGATCGTCGGCCAGGATGCCTGGGGCGTCACGGCCCGGATGACGGTCGAATTCAGGCGTCCGGTCCGCGTGGGAACGAAGATCCGCGGCGAGGGGTGGATCGTCCGGGCCCGCCGCCGCGTCTTCGACACGGCCGCCCGGATCGTGGAGGTCGAGACGGGAGCCGAGCTCGCCACGGCCGAGGCGACCTACGTCGCGGCTCCCGAGGAGCGCAAGCGCGCACTCAAGGAACGCTACGCCTACCGGCTCGTGCCGGACGGCACCGAGGAGACGGGCGCGCCGGCTGCCGCCGTGACCGCCCCCGAGGCCGAGCTGCCCGGGATGGTGGACGGCTCATGAACCGCACCGCGGCCGCCGCCGCTCTGACCGCCGCCACCGCGGCCGCCGCTGCTGGCGTGACCGCGAGCGGCGCACCCGCCACCCCCGTCGCGGCCGTGACGGCCGTGACTCCCGCCGCCCGAAGCCGGCCCGGCGCCACAACCACCCGGAGCCGCGCCTTCGTCGCTGCGCTGCTGCCGCGAGCAACGGAACTTGGCGCGCGGCTGGGCGACGAAGTTGATCAGCCGGCGGCGTTCGTCACGGCGCTGCGGGTCGGGTTTACCGGCCTTGCCGATCCGGACTACCGCGCCGGCCAGGAGCTCGTCGCGCCCGGGATCGGCCCCCTCCTCGGCGTGCGCAGCCCGCTGGCCCAGGCCACCTGGCGTTCGCTGCGGCGCCAGCTCCGCGGCGTCCGCCCGGCGACGCTCCTCCTCCTCGCCGACGCGCTGCTTCGCGAGCCGCTCCTCGAGCTGCGCTGGTTCGCCCTGCCGATCCTGACCCGCATCCTGCCCGACGACCCCGAGCGCGCCTGGCAGCTCCTCCGGCGCGTCGCCCGCGAGGCGAGCGACTGGATCACCGTCGACGCGCTCGCCCATCCCGTCGGCGCCGGGATCCTCCTCGAGGCGTACCGCTGGGCCGAGCTCGAGCAGCTCGTCTACTCGCCGTCGCGCTGGGAGCGCCGACTGGTCGGCTCCACGATCGCCACCCTGCCCTTCGTCGACCGGCTGGCCGGCCGCTCGCCGGAGATCGCCCGTCGGGCGCTGCCCCTGCTCGACGAGCTGCTCGGCGACGCCGAGCCGGACGTCCAGAAGGCGCTCTCCTGGGCGCTCCGGTCGCTCACCCTCGTCGATCCCGACGCCGTGAGCGCCTTCTGCGAGCACCAGGCGGGCCTCGCCGCCGCGACCAGCGATGGCCACCGGGCGTGGGTCGTCCGCGACGCCCTGCCGAAGCTGGATCCGGACCGCGCCGCCCGGCTGCGAGGGCGCCTCGATGGCCTGCGTCGGCGTCCGGGCACGCCGTCGACCTCGCGCGCCGCGATGACGGCCGCCCGCTTCGGCGAGCTCCCCGACCCGCGCCTGCAACCCGAACCGCCGCTCATCTGACCCGGACAGGAGACGTAGATCGTGACCGACGACCTGGGCAACATCCGCTCGGTCCGCATCGAAGACGAGATGCGGGTGAGCTACCTCGACTACGCGATGAGCGTGATCGTGGCCCGCGCCCTGCCCGACGTCCGCGACGGCCTGAAGCCGGTCCACCGCCGGATCCTGTACACGATGGGCGAGATGGGCCTCTCGGCCACCTCGTCCTACCGCAAGTGCGCCGCGATCGTCGGCGAGGTGATGGGCAAGTACCACCCCCACGGCGACGTGGCCCTGTACGACGCGCTCGTCCGGCTGGCCCAGGACTTCTCGATGCGCTATCCGCTCGTCGACGGCCAGGGCAACTTCGGGTCGGTCGACGGCGACAGTGCGGCGGCGATGCGCTACACCGAGGCCCGCCTGACCGGCATCGCCGCCGAGATGCTCGCCGACATCGACAAGGAGACGGTCGACTTCGTCGACAACTACGACGGGACCCAGAAGGAGCCGTCGGTCCTGCCGGCGAAGCTGCCGAACCTGCTGATCAACGGCTCGTCGGGGATCGCGGTCGGCATGGCCACGAACATCCCGCCCCACCACCTCGGCGAGATCTGCGATGCGACGACCGCCCTGATCGACGACCCGGACCTGACGACCGACGACCTCTGCCGCCACGTGACGGGGCCGGACTTCCCGACCGGCGGCACGATCTTCCGCTTCGACCCGCGCCGGAACTCGATCACCGGCGAGACCGAGACCGTCGACGCGATCCGCGACATGTACGCCCACGGTCGGGGCCGGGTCGTGGTGCGCGCCCAGGTCGCCTTCGAGGAGGCCCGCAACGGGCGGATGGCGATCATCGTCACCGAGCTGCCCTACCAGGTGAACAAGGCGGCGCTGATGGAGAAGATCGCCGACCTCGTCACCTCCAAGCGGATCGAGGGGATCGCCGACCTGCGCGACGAGTCGGACCGCGACGGGATG
>CAYMBB010000005.1:8999-17412 GCA_964388515.1 uncultured Anaerolineaceae bacterium | reverse complement strand
GACGCGAACCCGCACAAGGTGCTGAACAACCTGTTCAAGCACACCCCGATGCAGACGGCGTTCAACCTGAACATGCTCGCCCTCGTCGACGGCCAGCCCCAGACACTGCCGCTCAAGGCCGTCCTCCAGCACTACGTCGACTATCGGCGCGAGGTCGTCCGGCGGCGGACCGAGTTCGACCTCGACAAGGCGCGCGCCCGGGCCCACATCCTCGAGGGCCTGAAGATCGCCCTCGACAACCTCGACGCGGTGATCCGCACGATCCGCGAGTCGGCCGACGTCGATCGAGCGCGGACGAACCTGATGACCCGCTTCGACCTCTCCGAGCTGCAGGCCCAGGCGATCCTCGACATGCGCCTCGCCCGCCTGGCCGCCCTCGAGCGCCAGAAGATCGAGGACGAGTACCTGGCGGTGATCAAGCTGATCGCCGAGCTCGAGGACATCCTGGCCAACCCCGGCCGGGTGCTCGGGATCATCAAGGACGAGCTTGCCGAGCTGAAGCGCAAGTACGCCGGCGAGCGGCGGACGCGGATCGTCGACGACTCGAGCCGCGAGATGACCGACGAGGACCTGATCGCCGACGAGGACGTGGTGATCACGATCAGCCGACGCGGCTATATCAAGCGCCAGCCGGTGGCCACGTACCGGCGCCAGCATCGCGGCGGCAAGGGGATCATCGGCCATGTCACCCGCGAGGAGGATGCGGTCGAGCACCTCCTCGTCGCGAACACCCACGACTGGGCGCTCTTCTTCACGAATCGCGGCCGGGTCTTCAGCGCCAAGGTCCACACGATCCCCGATGCCAGCCGCCAGGCGAAGGGGATCGCGATCATCAACCTGCCGGGCGTCCAGGTGGAACCGGGCGAGGTCCCGATGGCCACGATCACCCTGCCCGACTTCTCGTCCGGCCGCTACCTGGTCATGGCCACCCGGGCCGGGATCATCAAGAAGACCGCCCTCGAGCAGTTCGAGAAGGTCCGCTCGAGCGGCATCCGGGCGATCACGCTCGCCGACGACGACGAGCTCGCCTGGGTCGACGTGTCGACCGGCCGCGACGACGTCATCCTCGCCACGGCCCAGGGCAAGCTCGCCCGTTTCGCCGAGTCGGAGGTCCGCCCGATGGGCCGCGACGCGGCCGGCGTGATCGGCATCCGGCTTGCCCGGCAGGGTGATGCCGTGGTCTCGATGTCGGTCGTCCAGCCCGGCGCCGACCTCCTCGTCCTGACCGAGACCGGCTACGGCAAGCGCGTCCCGCTGGCCGAGTTCCGGCGCAAGCACCGGGGCGGCCAGGGCGTGCAGCTGATCGCCCTCGAGGGACGCAAGACGGGCGCGGTCGCGGCGGTCCAGCAGGTGACCGAAGCCGACGAGGAGCTCCTGCTCATCTCGGCCGGCGGCCAGGTCGTTCGAACCGACACGAACTCGATCAACCGCTACTCGCCCGCCGCCCGCGGGGTCATCGTCATGCGCCTCAACGAGGGCGACCGGGTCGTCGGCATCGCGGCCTTCCGGACGGGGCTGGCGGAGCGGGGTGGCATCGGCGACAATGGCGACCCGGCCGGCGATCCGGCCGGCGGAGCAGACGGGCAGCCACTCGCGTGATGCGCTTCGGCGAGCGGGAGAACGCTGTGTACGCGGACCATTTCGAGCTCTACACGGGCAACGCGAACCCGGAACTCGCCCGCAAGATCTGCCGCTATCTCGGCGTCGAGCTCGGACGGGCCGAGGTGTTCCAGTTCGCCAACGAGAACATCTTCGTCAAGATCCTGGACAACGTCCGCGAGAAGGACGTCTTCCTGATCCAGCCCACCTGCCGCCCGGTCAACCAGTCGATCATGGAGCTGCTGATCCTGATCGACGCCTTCAAGCGCGCGAGCGCCGGCCGGATCACCGCCGTCGTCCCCTACTACGCGTACGGTCGCTCGGACAAGAAGGATCAGCCCCGGGTGCCGATCACAGCCCGCCTCGTGGCCGACATGATCACCGTGGCCGGGGCGGACCGGCTGCTCACGATGGACCTCCACCAGGGCCAGATCCAGGGCTTCTTCAACATCCCGGTCGACGAGCTGACGGCCGTCCACCTGCTGTCGAACTACTTCCGCCACAAGCAGCTCGAGGACATCGTCGTCGTCACCGACCTCGGCTTCGCCAAGCGCGCCCGGACGTTCGCCGAGCTCCTGAACGCGCCCCTGGCGATCATCGAGAAGCGCCGGATCGGGAACCTCGATCGGGCCGAGCTGATGAACGTCATTGGCGAGGTGCGCGGGCGGCGGGCGATCATCGTCGACGACGAGATCGACACCGCCGGGACGCTGATGGAGACGGTCCGGGCGCTCGAGCGCGAGTCGGTCGGCGAGATCTACGCCTGCGCCACCCACGGCGTCCTGTCCGACCCGGCGATCGACCGGATCCGCGACTCGAACCTGCTCGAGGTCGTCCTGACCGACTCGATCCCCCTCCCGCCGGCGAAGCGCCTGGCGAAGATCACGACCCTCTCGGTCGCGCCGCTGATCGGCGAGGCGATCCGGCGGATCCACCGCGGTGAGTCGGTCGGGGCGCTCTTCAGCAGTGAAGTGTCGTTCACCCAGGAGATGATCCTCTGGGAGGACGGCGTCGCCCGGACGCTCGACGTCCGGAGTGACGACCCGGACGAGAGTGCCGGGAGCGACGGCGGCGCCCACGACCCGAGTCCCGCTGAACGGGACCGCAGCCCGACAGCCGAGGCGGAGCTCGCCTCGAGTCATCCAGGAGACCGATGAGCCTGCAGCTATACCGCCCCGACGGCAAGGGCGGCCTCGAACCTCGACCCGTCATCGAGCGCGACTGGCGGCGCCAGCTTCGTTCGCCACGCTGGGGCTCCGCCCGCCGGACCGGCCGGCTGCCCGGGCTCGCCAACCCGGAGATGAACCCGACCTCGGCGCTTCGCTCGGCCGCCTTCTGGGTCGGGCTGGCCGTCCTGACGTTCGTCCTGCTGATCGCAGGCTACGGCAGCGGCTTCTGGGGCTGAGGGCTCGGCTCGGCCAGGGCAGGCGCTCGGCCCGGCCAGGGCAGGCGCTCGGCTCCGGGCCCCTGAACGGCCGGTCAGACCCCAGCGCCTATACTGACTGCCCATGCTTGGCTTCCTGAACCGGTTCGTCGACTCGAACGAGCGCGAACTGAAACGCATCCAGCCCTTCATCGACCGGATCAACGAGCTCGAGCCCGAGTTCGAGGCGCTCTCCGACGAGGAGATCCGGGCCCGAATCGCCGAGATCCGCGAGGAGATCCGGGAGGTCGCCGCCCCGGACGAGCCGTCCGAGGACGAGCTCGAGCACCCCGACCCCGAGCGCCGGCGCGAGCTGGCCAGGGAGCGCCACAAGCGCGAGCTCGAGCGGACCCGGAAGGCGCTCGACGAGGTCCTGCCGGAGGTCTTCGCGGCCGCCCGCGAGGCGATGAAGCGAACGCTCGGCATGCGTCACTTCGACGTCCAGCTGATCGGTGGCGTCGTCCTCCACCAGGGCAGGATCGCCGAGATGAAGACCGGCGAGGGCAAGACGCTCGTCGCCCCGCTGGCCGCGATCCTGAACTCGATGACCGGTCGAGGGGTCCATGTCGTCACGGTCAACGACTACCTCGCCCGGCGCGACCCGCAGTGGATGGGCCCGGTCTTCCACTTCCTGGGCGTCAGCGTCGGGATGATCACGCACGACGCGTCCTACCTCTTCGAGCCGGGCTACCCGACGACCGACGAGCGCCTGGTCAACCTCCGCCCGTGCACCCGCCAGGAAGCCTATGCGGCCGACGTCACGTACGGCACGAACAACGAGTTCGGGTTCGACTACCTGCGCGACAACATGGTCACCGAGCTCGACCAGCGGGTTCAGCGCGAGCGCTACTTCGCGATCGTCGACGAGGTCGACAACATCCTGATCGACGAGGCGCGGACGCCGCTGATCATCAGCGGCGAGGCCGAGGAGTCGGCCGACAAGTACTACACGTTCGCCCGGCTCGTGCCTCGCCTCCAGCCCCGCCCCGAGGGCGCCGAGGAGGGCGGCGACTACTTCATCGACCTGAAGGACAAGGCCGTCTCGCCCACCGAGGAGGGCGTGGCCAAGATGGAGCAGTGGCTCGGCATCCCGAACCTCTACGACGCGGACCCGACCCTCGCCCGCCACTTCGAGCAGGCGCTGCGCGCCCACGCCCTCTACAAGCGCGACCGCGACTACATCGTCAAGGACGGCGAGATCGTCATCGTCGACGAGTTCACCGGTCGCCAGATGCCCGGCCGACGCTGGAGCGAGGGGCTCCACCAGGCGATCGAGGCCAAGGAGGGTCTGCGTGTCCAGCGCGAGTCGGTGACCCTGGCCACGATCACGTTCCAGAACTACTTCCGCCTCTACGACAAGCTGGCCGGCATGACCGGCACGGCGATGACCGAGGCCGAGGAGTTCCACAAGATCTACGGCCTCGAGGTCGTCGCGATCCCGACCCACCGGCCGATGATCCGCGAAGACTACCCGGACCTCGTCTACCGCAACGAGAAGGGCAAGTTCGAGGCGCTGATCGACGAGATCGTCGAGATGCAGCAGGCCGGCCGGCCGGTCCTGGTGGGCACCGTCTCGGTCGAGAAGTCCGAGCTCCTGTCCGAGATGCTCAGGCGGCGCGGGATCAGGCACGAGGTCCTGAACGCGAAGTTCCACGAGAAGGAGGCCCAGATCGTCGCCCAGGCCGGCCGGTCGGGCGCGGTAACGATCGCCACGAACATGGCCGGCCGGGGGACGGACATCCTCCTGGGCGGCAACCCGGCCGGGCTGGCCTCGGAGATCCTCCACCGCCGGGGCCTCAATCCGGCCGAGGTGGACCGCGAGACCTATGCGGACGCGCTGGCCGAGGCGAAGCGGATCTGCGACGAGGACCACGAGCGGGTCGTGGCGGCCGGCGGGCTGCACATCATCGGCACCGAGCGCCACGAGTCGCGCCGGATCGACAACCAGCTCCGCGGCCGGGCCGGGCGCCAGGGTGACCCGGGCTCGTCGCGCTTCTACCTCTCGCTCGAGGACGAGCTGATGAAGCGCTTCGCCTCGGAGCGGGTCGCGAGCCTGATGGAGCGGATGGGTCTCGAGGACGACGTGGCGATCGAATCGCGCCTCGTGAGCAAGACGATCGAGAGCGCTCAGACCCGCGTCGAAGGCTTCAACTTCGACCTCCGCAAGCGCGTCGTCGAGTTCGACGACGTGATCAACAAGCAGCGCGAGACGATCTACGCCGAGCGCGACAAGGTCCTGCGCAACGAGGACCTGACCGAGACGATCCGGACCTTCCTCGACGCCGAGCTCGACGCCCTGCTCGACCAGTACTGCTCGGACCCGAACCCCGACGACTGGAACATGGCCGGGCTCTCGAACGCGCTCCATGCGATGGGGATCGACGGTCCGGGGACCGCCGAGGACGACCTCTGGGAGGTCGGCGGGCGCGAGGCGCTGGCCGGCCACCTGCGCGAGCTGGTCGATGCCCGGCTCGAGGCGAAGGAGGCGGAGTTCGGCGCCGACTGGCCGCTGATCGCCCGGCTCGTCCTGCTGCGCACGATCGACAGCCTGTGGGTCGAGCACCTGACCGAGCTCGACGACATGCGCCGGGGGATCGGCCTTCGGGGCTACGCCCAGCAGGACCCGCTGAACGAGTTCCGCAAGGAGGCGTTCGCGCTGTACGAGGAGCTCCGGGCGCTGATCCGTCACCACGTGGCTACGACGATCTTCCGGGTGACGGTCGTCCGCCAGCCACCGGCGCAGCCGGTCGGGGTACCCTCCGGCGCCCGGACCGCGACCGCGGCCGGCGGGGCCGGCTCGGTCCGGACGACGACCGGCGACGGCCACGCGGACGACGAGACGAGCGCCCGGCTGGCAGCCGGACTCGAGGCGGCTCGGGCCCTCGCCGCAGGCGGGGCGGGCGGGGCGACGTCCGGCGGCTCGGTGACCGGCGGCTCGACGACCGACCCCCGGGCGGCGGCCCGGAACCTCCCCGCGCCGCCCGCCGCGATGCGGCGGATGCAGGAATCGCTCGGTGACCAGCCCCTCGCCGGCGGGGCCGGCGGCGGCGTCCGCCAGGGCTACACGCCGTCCGGGCAGCGGATCGGGCGCAACGATCCCTGCTGGTGCGGCTCGGGCCAGAAGTACAAGAAGTGCCACGGACGCTAGGAGTGCCACGGACGCCAGGCGAAGAGGGATCCCGACCGCGCCCGGGATGATCCGCGACCTCCTCCGGGTCGGCCTGGCCGCGCTGGCCGGCACCGCGCTCGTCATCGGCTACGCCAGCTGGCGGATCTGGGACCAGGGCGCCCGCGACGAGCAGCGCCCGGCCGGCGCGATCGTGGTCATGGGTGCCGCCCAGTACGGCGGTCGCCCGTCGCCGGTCTTCACCGCCCGACTCGACCACGCCGTCGCACTCTACCTCGCCGGCCTCGCCCCCCGCCTCGTCGTCACCGGCGGGAGCGCCCCGGGCGACCGCTGGACCGAGGCGGCCGTGGCCCGCGCCTACGCCGTCGAGCACGGCGTGCCGGAGGCGGCGATCCTGGTCGAGGACCGCAGCCGGACGACGCTCGAGTCGCTCGAGCGCGTGGCCGCGATCCTGCGCGCGGCGGAGGTTCGTGACGCGATCTTCGTCTCGGACCCGACCCACATGCTGCGCGTGCTCCGGATCGCGACCGACCTCGGCATCGTGGCCTGGGGATCCCCGACCCGAACGAGCCCGACGGAGGCGGACCTCGGACAGAAGGCGAGCGCCACGCTCCACGAGCTCGGCGCGCTCGGGCTCTACCTGCTCGCCGGCCAGGCGCCGGCCGGTGAGCTCGGGCAGCCCGGCGCCGGCTGAATGCCGGCCCGGCCGGCGCAGGAACGTGATTCCCGGCCGTGAATCACGCCCCCGCCTCTTGGCTGATGGCCGGCAAGCCCGTATACTGGCCGAAACCCTCGTGCCCGGGGGCCGCTCGGATGCGCCGCCGTCCCCAGGGGCCACGTCCCCGAGCCACGCCCCTCGACTCTTCCCATGCGCACCGAAGAGAGGAACTCGTGAAGCAGGCCGAGGATGCATCGTTCATCGATCTGATCGCCTGCGAGCGTGACTGCCGCTCGTGCAGCTATGCCGCCGCCCTCGACTGCGACGGCAACTGCGGCGTCTGCCCGCACAACAGTTACTGTCCCTGCGTGAACCCCGTCGTCGCCCGGAGCAAGAGCGCGTTGCGCCTGATCGAGCTCCGTCCGCTGCTGCTGCAAGACCTCCAGGTCCGGAACTAGGTGGAACCCGCCGCCATCCGCGAGCTTGCAGAGCGGATCAGGTCGACCTCGGGGCGTCTTTGACCTCCCCGCCAGGGAAGCCCGCCTCGCCGAGCTCGAAGCACGAACCGGGGAACCCGGGTTCTGGGACGACCAGCGCACCGCCCAGCGCGTCCTGCGCGAGGCCGACGGGCTGCGCACCGAGATTTCCCTCTGGCGCGAGCTCACGAAGCGCGCCGACGACCTCGTAGAGCTGATCCCGCTGATCGAGGAGGCGGACGACCCCGAGCTCGCCGCCGAGCTGGAGCGCGATGCGCAGGCGCTGGCCGCCGAGTTCGAGCGCGAGCGGACCCAGCTCCTCTTCTCGGGCGCCTACGACGAGCGCGGCGCGCTGCTCAGCATCAGCGCCGGGGCCGGTGGCACCGAGGCGACCGACTGGGCCGAGATGCTCCTCCGGATGTACCTTCGCTGGGCCGAACGACACCGCTTCGGGACCGAGATCCTCGACCGGACCGAGGGCGAGGAGACCGGCCTGAAGAGCGTGACCGTGGCGATCGATGGCCGCTACGCCTACGGCTACCTGCGCGCCGAGCGGGGCGTCCATCGCCTCGTCCGGATCAGCCCGTACGACTCGCAGAAGCGCCGCCAGACGACGTTCGCCCTGGTCGAGGTCCTTCCGGAGGTCGAGATCGACGACTCCGAGATCGAGCTCGACTGGGACGAGATCCGGGTCGACACGTTCCGCTCGCAGGGCGCGGGGGGCCAGAACGTCCAGAAGACCGAGACGGCGATCCGCCTTACCCACCTGCCGACCGGGATCGTCGCCCAGAGCCAGAACGAGCGCTCGCAGACCCAGAACAGGGAGACCGCGATCAAGGTCCTCAAGGCCCGGCTCCTGGAGCGCCGACTCGAGGAGCAGGAGGCCGAGCTGCGCAAGCTGAAGGGCGAGCACGTCGTGGCTGGCTGGGGAAACCAGATCCGCAGCTACGTCCTCCACCCCTACCAGATGGTCAAGGACCTGCGCACCGGGCACGAGACCTCGAACACGGCGGCCGTTCTCGACGGCGACCTCGACGCGTTCATGCAGGCCGAGCTCGAACGCGAGGCGATCGGGGCCCCGATCGCCGGTGACGACGAGCCGGCCCGATGAGGCGGCGCGACCCGGAGGA
>CAYMBB010000005.1:7787-8899 GCA_964388515.1 uncultured Anaerolineaceae bacterium | reverse complement strand
CGGGCGGGCCGATCGTCCCGTCGGTCCGCCGGGTCGACGAACGCCCCTCCGGGAGGTCCGGCCCGCTGACCTTCCGAGCGGCCCGCCCCGACGACGTGCCGGCCTGCGCCGAGGTCTGGGCGGCCGCGATCTCGGACCTCCAGCTGCGCCTGAACCAGGCGGCGGTCATGGGCGACCTCGCGCCGCTCGGCCGGCTCCTGGCCCACGTCCGCGAGACGGACCCGGAGCGCTTCCGGGTCGCGACCAGGACAACCGGGATCCCGGACGGGACACCGGCCGGGGCGCCGGGCGGGACGGACGGGCCGGGCGAAGCGGAGCGGATCGTCGGCTTCGTGTCGGCCACGATCCGGGGCGACGTCTGGTTCCTGGCCATGCTCTTCGTTCGCCCCGAGGAGCAGGCGGCCGGCCTCGGCCGGGCCCTGCTCGGGCAGGTGGTGGCCGACCCGGCCGCAGCGGAGGGGACCGGCTCGCTGCCCGGCGGCGGCGATCGGACCGCATCCGCCCGGCCCTCGGTCATGGCCACCGTGACCGACAGCATCCAGCCGATCTCGAACGCGCTCTACGCCCGTCTCGGGATCGTGCCCCGCCTGCCGCTCTTCCACCTCGTCGGCCGCCCGGCCCGTCCGGCGGCGCTGCCGCCGCTCCCGGCCGGGATCACCGCCGTCCCGTTCGAGGCGATCGCCGCCGGACCGCCCGACGGACCGGGCCACCGCGAGCTCGTCGCCACCGTCGACCGGATCGACCGGGTCCTCCTGGGCTATGAACACCCCGCGGATCACCGGTTCCTGCGCCGCGACGGCCGGGTCGGGTACCTGTACCGGGGCCCCGACGGCGTCCCGCTCGGCTATGGCTACACCTCGCCGGTCGGGCGGGTCGGTCCGGTCGCGGTCCTCGACGAGACGCTCCTCACCCCGGTCGTCGGGCACCTGCTCGCCGTCCTGCCACCGCGTGGCGCGAGCAGCCTGTGGATCCCCGGCGCCGCCGATCGCACGTTCCGTGCCCTCCTCGAGGCCGGGCTGCGGATCGAGGACTTCCCGGCCCTCCTGTGCTGGAGCCGGCCGTTCGGCTCGTTCGAGCGCTACCTGCCCACCTCGCTCGCCGTCCTCTGATCG
>CAYMBB010000005.1:5753-7687 GCA_964388515.1 uncultured Anaerolineaceae bacterium | reverse complement strand
TTCGTCGACGGTGGTAGCCTGTGGCCCACACGTGGCTCCACCTGCAGTGCCCGCGGCGGGAGTCGAACATCGAGCCGACGGCCGCTGGCCGCGGACATCCTCACCGCGGAGCTGATCGCTTGAGCATCGCCCCCAGCTGGCTCGCCGCGCGCTCCCTCCGTCGCCTCGTCGGACGGCCCCCGGACGAGGTCGCCGCCGACCACGCGGTCGTCGTGCTCCACGACGTCACGAAGCGGTATCCCAACGGCAAGGTCGCCCTGCGCGAGGTCGACCTCGTCATCCCCGAGGGCGACTTCGTCTTCCTCGTCGGACCCTCCGGGGCCGGCAAGTCGACCCTGATCCGGCTCCTGATCCGCGACGAGCTGCCGACCAGCGGGCACGTCATCCTCGACGGCCGGGATCTCGCCCGCCTGCCGCGCCGCGAGGTGCCGAAGATGCGCCGCAGGATCGGCGTCGTCTTCCAGGACTTCAAGCTCCTCCAGTCGAAGACGGTGCACGAGAACGTCGCCTTCGCGCTCGAGGTGACCGGCACGCCCCGGCGCCGGATCGGGCCCGCGGTCGAGCGCGTCCTTGCCCTCGTCGGGCTCACCGCCCAGGCCGACCACCTCCCCTCGCAGCTCTCGGGCGGCGAGCAGCAGCGCGCCGCGATCGCGCGCGCCCTCGTCCACGACCCGCGCCTGATCATCGCCGACGAACCGACCGGCAACCTCGATCCGCTGATCAGCTGGGAGATCCTCCAGCTCCTGCTGCGGATCAACGACCTGGGCGTTACGGTGCTCATGGCCACCCACAACGCCGAGGTCGTGACCGCCCTGCGCCGGCGGGTCGTCGCCCTCGAGGAAGGCCGCGTCGTGCGCGACGAGGTCGGCGGCGCCTACCACCGTGCCGACTGACATGGGCTCGCGGGCGGCCAGGGGCCGGAACAGGCTGCGGCGGCCGTGATCGGGTTCGTCCTGTTCAGCCTCCGGCGCGCCTGGGAAGGGTTCTGGCGGAACGCGGTCATGAGCCTCGCGGCCACGGCCACGATGGTCCTGATGCTCGTCCTGCTGGCCACCTTCTGGGTCGTGCTCAGCGGCCTGAACGCGGGGCTTCAGTTCGTCGAGCAGAAGGTCGAGATCGTGGCCGACCTCCAGCCTCAGGCGTCGCCGGCCCAGGTCGAGGCCCTCCGGGCCGTGATCGAGGCGAAGCCCGAGGTGGCCTCGGTCGTCTACGTCTCGGCCGACGAGGCCCTCACCCGGTTCCGGGCCCGTCTGGCCGAACAGGGTCGCGAGGACCTGACGAGCTACCTCGAGTACAACCCGCTGCCGGCCAGCCTCGAGGTCCGGCTCCGGGACCCGCGCGTCTACGGTGACGTGGCGGAGACCCTCCGCGGCTCGCCGATCGTGGCCAACGTCCAGGAGATCCAGAAGCTCGTGGACCAGGTCCTGACCGTGACGAACGTCCTGCGCACCGGCGGGATCGTCGTCCTCGCCCTCGTCGGCCTCACGGTCCTGTTCATCATCATCAACACGATTCGCCTGGCCGTCGTCGCCCGGGCCGACGAGATCGAGATCATGCGCCTGGTCGGGGCGTCGGACGCGTTCATCCGCTGGCCGTTCGTGTTCGAGGGGGCGCTCGTCGGGCTGCTCGGCGCGGCGATCACGCTCGGCCTCCTCTACGCGGCCGGACAACCGCTCGGCCGCTTCATGTTCGACTTCTTCCGCGTCCTGCCGCTCCAGTTCGGCGCGCTCGCCCGCGACCTGGTCGTCATCGTGCTCGGCGCCGGGCTCGGGCTCGGCGTCGTCGGTTCGTGGGTCTCGGTCCGGAGCTACCTGATCCGCTGAGCTGCCGTCGTCCGGTCCACTGGAGGCGCCAGCGGCGCGCGGCCGAGGGGCCGGTGTAGGCTGTACGCTCCGCACCCGGAACCGACCGCCGATCCGACGCACAGGACCCCC
>CAYMBB010000005.1:4401-5653 GCA_964388515.1 uncultured Anaerolineaceae bacterium | reverse complement strand
ATCGACCGAACGGGGGCGTCCGGCCGATCCACCTCGCCCTCGTCGTCGTCGCGCTCCTGGCCGGGGCGGCCCTCTTCCTGTCGGGCTTCTCGCTCGGTGCCCGGACCGCCTCGACGCCCGGCACGCCGGCCGGCGAGGAGCAGCTGTGGGCTCCGTTCTGGGACACCTATCACGCGATCAGGGAACGCTACGCGGGCGGCGAGGTCGACCCCAAGGCGCTCGTCGAGGGCGCGATCAAGGGGCTGGTCGAGGCGCTCGGCGACCCCTACTCGTCCTACCTGACCCCCGAGGAGTACCGCCAGACGCTCCAGGGGATCTCCGGCCAGTTCGAGGGGATCGGAGCCGAGGTCGGGACGAAGCGCCCGGACGGCACGACTGCCGCCTGTTCCCAGCTCGGGGCGGACTGCCTGCTCGTCGTCGTCGCGCCGCTCGACGGGTCGCCGGCCCTGAAGGCGGGGCTTCGCTCCGGCGACGTCATCGACCGGATCGACGGCCAGTCGGTGGGTGGGCTGACGGTCGACCAGGCGGTCCGCCGGATCCGCGGACCGAAGGGCACGGCGGTCACCCTGACCGTCGTCCGCGGCGGTGGCGCGCCGTTCGAACTGACGATCACCCGCGACGTGATCATTCAGCGCGAGGTGATCGCCAAGGACCTCGCCGGCGGGCAGGTCGGCTACATCCGGGTGACCGGGTTCAGCGACAACGCGGCGGCCGAGTTCGTCAAGGTGCTCGCGGCCGACGTCCGGGCCGGCCAGCGCCGGATCGTCCTCGACCTGCGCGGCAACCCGGGCGGGTTCGTCACCGCGGCGCGTCGGATCGCCAGCCAGTTCATCGCCTCCGGCCCGATCTACTGGCAGGAGGACGCGCAGGGGAACCAGGTCGCGACCGAGGCCGAGCCTGGCGGGGTGGCGACCGATCCGTCGATCCAGGTCGTCGTCCTGATCGACCAGGGCAGCGCCTCGGCCAGCGAGATCGTGGCCGGAGCGCTCCAGGACACGAAGCGGGCGACGCTCGTCGGCGAGCGCTCGTTCGGCAAGGGCACCGTCCAGGAGTGGCAGCCGCTCGAGAACGATACGGGCGGCTTCCGCCTGACCGTCGCCAAGTGGCTCACCCCGGACCAGCGCTGGATCCACCACGTCGGGCTGACCCCGGACGTGCCCGTCTCCGTCCCCGCCGAGACGCCACCCGACCAGGATCCGGTCCTCGACCGGGCGCTCCAGCTGTTCGGCGCCCAGGCCGCGCTCGAGCGGGC
>CAYMBB010000005.1:0-4301 GCA_964388515.1 uncultured Anaerolineaceae bacterium | reverse complement strand
GCGCATCGGGTACGGTGCGCGGGAACGAAAGGAGGTGATGTGCAGTGATAGACCGTTCCAGCTGCACCACCTCGCAGGAGATGGCCGTCTAGTTCGGACACCCTGCGCGGTGGGAAAGCGAGTCGAACGCCGGCCCTCCCCTGGGCCGGCGTTCGCGCGTCCGGGGCTGCCGTGCCCCGATCCTGGCCGCCACGACCGGCCCCGGGGTCACGAGCCCGGCCTCGTTCCCTGGGCAACGCCACGCGGCCACTGTGCCCCGCCCCGCCAAGTCGAAGGAGCCACGCCATGGGCGAGCAGACGATCGCCCTCAACCGACGAGCCCGCCACGAGTACTCGATCAGCGAGACGTTCGAGGCCGGGATCGTCCTGACCGGAACCGAGATCAAGTCCGTCCGGGCCGGCAAGGTGAGCCTGGCCGACGCGTACGCCCGGATCGAACGCGGCGAGGCCTGGCTGGTCGGCGCCCACATCGCCCCGTTCGAAGCCGCCAGCCGCTTCAACCACGAGCCGAAGCGGACGCGCAAGCTCCTCCTCCACCGGGACGAGATCGACGAGCTCCTCGGACGGACGAAGGCCAAGGGCCTGACGATCGTGCCGCTCCGGCTGTACATCAGCGAGCGCGGCGTGGCCAAGGTGGAGCTCGGGCTCGCCCGGGGCAAGCAGCTCCACGACAAGCGGCGCGACATCGCCGAGCGCGACGCGCGGCGCGACATGGAGCGCCAGGTGGCCGAGGCCCGCCGGCGGTAGGACGGCGGGGGCAGGACGCGCCGCGGACGGCGGCGGCAGGAGGAAACGCCCAGATGCGGTTCTCGCGGCTGATCCAGGTGGTCGACGCCCACGCCGGCGGCGAGCCGGGCCGGGTGATCGTCGGTGGCGTCCTCGACGTCCCGGGGGCCACGATGTTCGACAAGATGGCCCACCTGCGGGCGAACGCCGATGACCTGCGCCTGCGGCTGCTGCGCGAGCCGCGCGGCTACCCGGCGACGTGTGCCAACCTCGTCCTGCCCCCGACCGACCCGGCCGCCGACGCCGGGTACGTGATCATGGAGCAGGTCGAGTACCCGGGGATGTCGGGCACGAACACGATGTGCGTCGTGACGGTGCTCCTCGAGACCGGGATGCTGCCAATGCGGGAGCCGGTGACCGAGCTGACGCTCGAGGCCCCGGCCGGCCTGATCCGGGTTCGGGCCGACTGCCGCGACGGCAAGGTGACCGCGGTCACGTTCCGCAACGTGCCCGCCTTCGCGACCCACCTCGATGCCCCGGTCGAGGTCCCGACCCTCGGCACGGTGACCGTCGACGTGGCCTACGGCGGGATGTTCTACGTCATCGCCGATGCCGCCCGGTTCGGGCTGCGCCTGACGCCCGATGAGGGCCGGGACATCGTCCGGATCACGGAGCTGGTGAAGGCGGCCGCCAACGAGCAGCTGCCGGTCGTCCACCCCGAGCAGCCGGGCTTCACCGGGATCACGATCGGCCAGCTTTCGGGCCCGCCGTCCGGGCCGCACGCCGACCTGCGCAACGTCGTGACCGTCTCGACCGGCGAGCTCGATTGGGACCGGCCGTCGACCTGGACCGGGGTGATCGACCGCTCGCCGTGCGGCACCGGGACGAGCGCCCGGATGGCGACGCTCTGGGCGAAGGGACGACTCGGCCTGAACGAGGACTTCCGCCACGAAGGGATCCTCGGCACGGTGTTCACCGGCCGGCTCGTCGAAGAGACGACGGTCGGGCCGTACCGGGCGGTCGTGCCGACGATCAGCGGCCAGGCCTGGATCACCGGCTTCAACACGCTCGTCGTCGACCCGAGCGACCCGTTCCCGGACGGCTTCACGGTCGGCGACATCTGGTAGGCCGCCTCAGAGGCGCGGTTGCCAGACGAGCACGACGAACACGACGAGGAGCAGGACGACCACGTAACCGACGGCGAAGGCGATGAGCCCGCCGACCAGGGCGACGACGACACCCCGGGGCGAGGCCCTGCCCGCCCGGACCGCCGCCGCCCCGAGCGCGACCGACCCGATCACCCCGAGCCAGAGCCAGGGCGACGCCAGCCACGGACCGTAGTCGTACGCGCCGAAGTAGATCGCGGCACTGGCGCCGAGGATCAACGGCACGGCGATGGCCACGATGGTCGATCGCGGGCCCGGCCTCATGGGCGTGCCTATCGCAACAGGTACCGCCGGTTGAGCGGCAGCTCCGTCACCGGCTCGACCGAGAGCACCCGGCCGTCGAGCGTCACGCTACCGTCGAGCGGATCGACCTCGATCGGCGCCGTGGCGCGGTTGCGCGCGAGTGACGCCCGGGTCAGCCCGCGGCAACCTCGGACCGCCACGATCCGGCGCCGCGTCCCGAGCCGGGCCCCGATCCCGGCCTCGAGCGCGGCCTGCGAGACGAACGTGAGCGCGTTCGCGGCAGCGGCCCCACCGGTGGCCCCCCAATGGGGCCGGTAGCGGGTGGGCTCGGAGGATTCGAGCGAGGAATTCCCCTCGCCGAGCGCTCCCCAGGCCATCTGGCCAGCCTTGAGCACGAGCGCCGGCTTCACGCCGAAGAAGGCCGGCTGCCAGAGGACGATGTCGGCCAGCCGGCCCGGCGCGAGCGAGCCCACCTCGTCGGCGATCCCGTGGGTGATCGCCGGCTCGAGCGTGCACTTGGCGAGGTAGCGCAGGATGCGCCCGGTGTCGTCGAACGCATCGCCCGGCTCGACCGGCAGCCCCGCGATCCCCTCCGCCGCGGCGCTCCGCCGCCAGCGCTTCATCACGTGCGCCAGCTGGATCGTCCGTCGAACGGTCTCGCCGATCCGGCCCATCCCCTGCGAGTCGGAGTTGACGATCCCGATCGCGCCCAGCTCGTGGAGCGGGCCCTCGGCGGCCATCGTGGCGGGGTGGATCCGCTCGCGGACGAGCTCGACGTCGCCCGGCACGGCCCAGCTGCCCCCGTGGTTGAGGAGCGTCATGCCGATGTGCTCGATCGGCGCCGCGACCCCGTAGGGGAGGGTCGGCGTGGTCGACGAGCAGATAATCGACGGCTCGCGGACGAGCCCGATCAGGTCCGGGACATGACCACCGCCGGTCCCCTCGACGTGGTAGGCATGAACCGTCCGCCCGCCGATCGCGGCCACCGTCTCCTCGAGCTCAGCCGACTCGTGAAGACCGTCCGTGTGGAGGCTGACCGAGCAATCGTGGGCGTCGGCGAAGGCGAGGACGGCGTCGATCAGCTCGGGGTAGGCGCCGTAGTCCTCGTGGATCTTGAAGCCGAGCGCGCCCGCGGCGAGGAGCTCCTCGAGACGACCGGGGGCGTCGGCACGGGCGCCGGCCTGGAGGCCGATGTTGAGCGGCCAGTCCTCGAACGCGCGGAGCGTCCGCTCCATGACGTACGGCGGCTCCTCGAACCCGGCCGTGATCAGCGTCGTCACGCCGGCCGACAGGGCGGCGGGGAGGAGCTCGGGGGTGATCAGGTGGACGTGCGAGTCGACCGCCCCGGGCGTCGCGATCAGGCCGTAGCCCATGATCGGCTCGGTGTGCGGGCCGATGACGAGGTCGATCTCGTCGCTCACCTCCGGGTTGCCGGCCCGCCCAATGCCCACGATCCGGCCGTCCTTGATCCCGATGTCGGCCTTCACGACCCCGATCGCCGGGTCGACGACGAGCACGCCCGCAACGAGGACGTCGAGCTCGGAGGGACCGGCCGCCCGGTCGTGCTGGGTCATCCGCGAGCGCAGGTTCTTGCCGTACCCCCAGAGCGGCTCGTCGCCAAGGGCGGTGCGGTCGTCCTCGACACGCAGCCAGAGGTCCGTGTCGCCGAGGCGGACGCGATCGCCGGTCGTGGGGCCGTAGCGGGCGAGCCATTCCTCGCCGGACAGACGCGGACGGACCGGGCGGGGCGGGGCGGGGGTCGGGGCGCCAGGGGTCGGGGCGCCAGGGGTCGTGGCGGCGGCGATGCTGGCCGGCGTCGCCGGCTCGGCCCCGATCCGCCCGCCGTAGCGGAAGAGCCCGACCTCGCGCTCCTCGCCGGGCGCCCAGCGGACGCTCGCCCCGGCCGGGATGTCGAGGCGGAACCCACGGGCGGCGTCCCGGTCGAAGAGGAGCTTCGGGTTGACACGCTCGAACGGGTAGTGCGAAGTGACGCGGACGACCCGCCGGGAGGTATTCCGGACGGTGAGCGCGATCCGGTCGCGGTCGGCCCCGAGCGGGTAATCGATGGCGGCGAGCCGGACCTCGCCGGGCCGGAGCGCCCCGGTCGGCGGCTCGCCGGTCGGACGGTGTCCGCCTGGCCGGATCCGGTCGGGCTCCACCCCGCCC
>CAYMBB010000004.1:0-22333 GCA_964388515.1 uncultured Anaerolineaceae bacterium | reverse complement strand
CGGTCGGCGGATGCGCGGCCTGGCCGGCGGGGCTCGTGTCCATGGCGTTGACCGCATCATCGCCGATCGGCGTGGGGCTGGCGCGCCCGTCCGGGCTCAGCCGCCCGGCGCGGCCCGGCCGGCGCCGCCCTCACAGGGGCGCACTCGCCCGCTCGCCTACAATACCGGGATGCATCCCTCCCCGCCCTCGCCAGTCGAACGAACCTCGCCGGTCCGGATCCATGCCGACCGCGCGGCCCGCACGCTCGAGATCGAGTGGCGCGACGGCCACCGGACGACCTACGACTTCGTCGCCCTGCGCTGGCTCTGCCCGTGTGCCTACTGCCGCGGCGAGGCGGGGATGCCGGGCTGGCTGGACACGAAGCCGACCCTCACCCCGGAGCAGACCCGGATGGTCGACATCGCCCTCGTCGGCCAGTACGCCGTGGCGCCCGAGTGGGGCGACGGACACCACTCCGGCTACTACCCGTTCCAGCTCCTGCGCGACCACTGCCCGTGCCCGACCTGCACCGCCGAGCGGGCCGCGACCGGGCCGGCCGGGAGTGACCAGCGCCGATGACCGCGGTCCGACCCGGCGTCCGGGCGAGGGCGAACCGGCGCACTGAACGCGCGACCCGTCCGCTGCCGTACATCAACCGGGAGCTCTCCTGGCTCGACTTCAACGCCCGCGTCCTGCACGAGGCGCGCGACGAGCGCAACCCGCTTCTCGAGCGGGTGAAGTTCCTGGCCATCTTCGCCAACAACCTCGACGAGTTCTTCCAGGTCCGGGTGGCCGGCCTGCGCCAGCAGGCCGCGGCGCGCTCGGTCCATGCCTCCCCCGATGGCCGCTCGGCGTCCGAGCAGCTGGCCGCGATCCGACCGCGCGTCCAGGAGCTCGTCGAGGAGCACTCGCGGATCTTCGCCGCCGTCCGTGGCCAGCTGGCCGCGGCCGGCGTCTCGATCGTCGACTACGGGTCGGTGCCGGATCACCATCTCCGCCTGCGGGAGCGGTTCGTCGAGGAGATCTTTCCGGTCCTGACGCCGCTGGCGGTGGATCCGGGCCACCCCTTCCCGTACATCAGCACGCTCAGCCTCTCGATCGCGGTCGGCCTGCGCGATCCCGAGACCGGCGAGCGACGCTTCGCCCGGGTGAAGGTGCCCCAGATCCTGCCTCGCCTGCTCGAGATCGGCCGTCACACGTACGTCCTCCTCGACCAGGTGATCGAGGCGAACCTCGACCTCCTCTTCTCGGGCATGGAGATCGTCGACACGCACCTCTTCCGGGTCACCCGCAACGCCGACCTGGCGCTCGAGGAGGACGAGGCGGACGACCTCCTGCTGGCGATCGAGGAGGAGCTCCGGCGCCGGCGCTTCGGCGAGGCGGTCCGCCTCGAGGTGGAGCGCTCGATGCCCGCGGCGACGCGCCAGACCCTGCTGCGCGGCATCGGCCTGGGCGAGGACGACTGCTACGAGATCAGCGGCATGCTCGACCTGTCCGGGCTCTGGCAGATCGCCGAGCTCGACGTCCCGGAGCTGCGGATGCCGGCCTGGACGCCGGTCACCCCGCCCCGGCTGCTGCCGACCGACGACGAGCCGGTCGACGTCTTCGCCGCCATCCGCGCCGGGGACATCCTCGTCCACCACCCCTACGAGAGCTTCGTCGCCTCCGTCGAGCGGTTCATCGACCAGGCCGCCGACGACCCGGAGGTGCTGACGATCAAGCAGACGCTCTATCGCACCTCGGGCGACTCGCCGATCGTGCGCCACCTGATCCGCGCCGCCGAGCGTGGCAAGCAGGTCGTCGTCCTGGTCGAGATCAAGGCCCGCTTCGACGAGGAGGCGAACATCGTCTGGGCCCGCAAGCTCGAGCAGGCCGGGGCCCACGTGGTGTACGGGCTGGTCGGGCTGAAGACCCACTCGAAGACCGCGCTCGTCGTTCGTCGCGAGGGCAACGGCCTGCGCCGCTACGTCCACATCGGGACCGGCAACTACAACCCGAAGACCGCCCGCCAGTACGTCGACCTCGGGCTCCTCTCGGCCCGCCCGGAGCTCGGGGCGGACGTCACCGACCTGTTCAACGTCCTGACCGGCCTGTCGCGCCAGCGCACGTTCCGCCGCCTGCTCGTCGCCCCGCACAGCCTCCGGACCAGGATCCTCGAGCTGATCGAGCGCGAGATCGGCCACGCCCGGGCCGGCCGCCCGGCCCGGATCGTGCTCAAGGTGAACGCGATCGTCGACCCCGCGTGCATCGAGGCCCTCTACCGGGCCAGCCAGGGCGGCGTCGAGGTCGACCTGATCGTGCGCGGCATCTGCTCGCTGGCGCCCGGTCGCGAAGGGGTCTCCGAGCGGATCCGCGTCCGCTCGATCGTCGGCGAATTCCTCGAGCACTCGCGGATCTTCGGCTTCCTCAACGGCGGCCACCAGGAGTGGTACATCGGCTCGGCCGACCTCATGGAGCGCAACCTCGACCGGCGCGTCGAGGCGGTCACCCCGGTCGAGGACACGACCGCCCAGGCCCGCCTGGCGACGATCATCGCCACGATGCTCGCCGACGACCGCCGCTCGTGGCAGCTCGGCGGCGACGGGGTCTGGCGCCGGACCGAGGAGATCGAGCAGCGCGCCGGCACGATCGACACGTTCCAGGCGATGAAGGAGCTCGCCCTCGAGGAGGTCGAGGAGGCGGCGGTCCCCCATCGCCCGGGCGCGGGTGCCGGCTCGCTCGACCCGCGGGCATGAGCGACGAATCGGGCGTACCCGTGGCCCGCGAATCCGGCCGCCCGGCCAGCGATCCGCGTCCGGTCGACCCGCCCCCGGTCGAGGTCGAGCTCAAGTATCTCGCGCGCGACCGTGCCGGCGCCGACGGCTTCCTGGTTGCCCCCTCGCTCGGCCCGTTCAGCGCCGGTCCGACGGTCCGCGAGAGCCGTTGCACGGACACCTACCTCGACACCGCCGACGGGGCGCTCGCCCGGGCAGGACTGGCGGCGCGCGCCCGGCGCACGGTGACCGAGGCGCTGCTGACGGTGAAAGCGACGATGACGGAGGCAGGCGCCCTCCAGCGGCGCACGGAGCTCGAGGGTGCCGCCGGCGCGGGCCTCGATCCTCGCGCCTGGCCCGCCTCGGCAGCGCGGTCGCTGCTCCTCGAGCTGTGCGGCGACGAGCCCCTCGTCGAGCTCGCGACGGTCCGCCAGCTCCGGCGCCGACGCGATCTCGTGGCCGGGGAGACGCTCGTCGAGCTGAGCCTCGACCAGGTCGAGGTGCTCGACGGCGACCGGGTCGTCGACCGCTTCATGGAGCTCGAGCTCGAGCTCCGCGAGGGCGCCGAGGAGCCGCTCCTCGAGCTGCGGGCGATCCTCGACCGCGACCGGCGCCTGGCGCCGGCGGTCGGCTCGAAGCTCGACCGGGCCCTCCATGCTGCAGCGCTCGCCCGGGCGGGCGGCCCCGAAGCCGGTCGATGAGCGACGCCCGGACACCGGCCAGCCTCGAGCAGGTCGCGGCCGACACGCTCCCGGCCGCCCTCGGTGCCACCCTCGGTCCCACCCTCGGCGCCGCCCCCGACGTCACCGCCGACATCGCCGCCGGCCCGCTCGTCCCGCTCGCGAAGTCGCCCGGCGTCCTGCCCGACGACACGGTCGCCGAGGCCGGCCGCAAGGTCCTCCGCTTCCACCTCGCCCGGATGATCGCTCGCGAGCCAGGCACACGCCTCGGCCAGGACCCCGAGGAGCTCCACGGGATGCGCGTAGCGACCCGCCGGATGCGCGCCGCCTGGCGCGTCTTCGGGGACGGCTTCCGCACCGACCGGACGAAGCGGTTTCGCAGGCGCCTGCGGACCGTCGCCGGGCGTCTCGGCGCCGTCCGCGACCGGGATGTCCTGATCGACGCCCTGGAGACGTACCAGGCGGCGCTGCCGGACCACGAGGCGACGGCGATCCAGCCGCTGATCGAGGCCTGGCGCAGCCAGCGCGATGAAGCCCGCGAGCTGCTCCTCCACGAGCTCGACTCGGACGCCAACCGGCGCTGGCTCGACGACTACCGCGAGTTCACCCTGCACGACGGCCTGGCCGTGGCGCCGAGCTCGCCCACCTCGCCCCACCGTGTCCGGGACGTGTTCCCGGCCCGCATCTGGCAGGCGTACGGGCAGGTCCGGGCGTACGAACCGGTCCTGCGCTGGGCGGACGTGGCGACCCTCCACGAGCTGCGAATCGCGGCCAAGCGACTGCGCTACACGCTCGAGTTCGTGCGCGAGACGCTCGGTCCGGAGGTGACGCCGCTGATCGCCAGGATCGTGTCTCTCCAGGACCACCTCGGGCTGCTCAACGATGCGGACGTGGCGGCGACGCTCGCCCGGACGTTCCTCGTCGAGCACGCAGGCGAGCTCGACGAGCTCGAGACGGCGGTGATCGGGCGCTACCTCGTGACCCGCGAGCAGGCGGTCACCCGCCTGCGCCGCTCGGTCGGCGGCCCGTGGCGGGGCGTGGCCGGCCCCGGGTTCCGCCGGGCGCTCGGGAGGCTGACCGCGGGACTCTGACGGTCGCCCGGCCCAGGCCCGGAGCCTGAGCCCCGCCGGGCCCGGGCGCCCGTCAGCCGATCGGGATCAGTCGGTCCAGCCGAGGGCGAGCCGGGCCAGCCGGTCGCGCCAGGCGATCGGGTCGTGGCTGGCGACGAGGACCGCTCCCTCGCGGATCCCCGCCTCGGAGACACTGACCTCTTCCGTCCCGCCGCACTCGAGGAGGGCCTCGAGGATCGCCGCCCCGGCCGGCAGGAGACGGGCCCGGGTCTCGCGCAGCCCGTACCGTCTCGCCAGGGCGTCGGCCCGATCCGAGCCGAGGACCTCGAGCGCCTCGGCCAGCCGGGCGCGGGTAAGCTGGCGATCGGTCCGGCCGCCGGTCACGACCTTCAGCAGGTTCGAGGCCGTGCCACCGACGGCCACGATCTCGCCCGGCCCGAGCGCCGGCACGTCCGCCAGCCGCCTTCGCGCCACGGCACGCAGCTCGGCCAGCTCCTCGGGTCGGGGTGGGTCGGCGTGGAGGGTCTCCGCCGCCAGCCGTCCGGCGCCGACCGGCAGGCCCCGAACATCGACCGCCCGTCCGGGAACGAGGGTCACGATCTCCGTGCTTCCACCACCGATGTCGACGACCGACAGCCGCCCGGCAACAGGTCGGCCCGCGGTCACCCCGATCAGCGTCAGCCAGGCCTCCTCGGCCTGGCTCAGGACGTGGAGCGGCACGCCGCTCGCCCGCTCGACCTCGACCACGGCCCGGGCGGCGTCGGCGGCCCGGCGGAGCGGCTCGGTGGCGATGAACACGACCGGGTCGGCCCCGAGCGCCCGGGCGCGCGCCGCATCGTCGGCCAGGACGGCGGCCAACCCGGCCCGGGCCGTAGCACCGAGGAGGCCGGCCGCCTCGATCCGGCCGCCGAGCCCGAGCAGGACCGAGTCGTCGAGGCGCGGCTCGGTAGCGTGGCCGTCCACGCGGGCCACGAGCAGGTGGACCGAGGTCGAGCCGACGTCGACCGCGGCGGCGAGGCGAGGGGGCATGGACGCGATGATAGTGGCACCGGCGGTCAAGGACGGCTCGAATGCCCAGGGCGACTCCAGGTCCCCGGCGACCGGCAGTGGTGGGCGCAGCCCTCGGTTCGTCTCTCCTCCCCCTCCTCCCGAGGCCATCGAGTCGAGCTGGGCGGAGCGTCGGGGCGCCCGTCCAGGATCGAGAGCCCAGGGCGAACAGCCGAGGCCGGGCGCACGGCCCTTCATCGAACGTTAACGAATGGCCAACGGCGCGTTCAACGACGGACACCACCCTTCATCCCGCGGCGATCCGAGCCGCAGAGCTTGGGCGCGAGGAATGTGCGCGCCTGTCACAGGAGGATTCCGTGTCGATCGCATCACCACGGCGTCTCGGGGCACTCGCACTCATCGCGGCCTTCGTCGTCGGCGCCTGCTCAAGCGGCGGACCCAGCCCGAGCGGCGGTCCTGGCCAGGGCGGAGTGCCGACCGGTGGCACCCAGGCTGCCTCCCCGCCCCCGCCAGTCACCGGAGCGGTCCAGATCAATGGCGCCGGGGCGACGTTCCCCTTCCCCCTCTACAGCCGTTGGTTCTATGAATACGCGTTCAAGGACCCGTCGGTCAGGTTCAACTACCAGTCGATCGGCTCGGGCGGCGGCATCAAGCAGATCACGGCCAAGACCGTCGACTTCGGTGCTTCGGACGCGATCCTCACCCAGGATCAGCTGAGCGCGGCGCCGGGCCTCCAGATGTTTCCGACCGTCGCTGGCGCCGACGTCGTCGCCTACAACCTGAGCGAACTGGCAGGCAAGGACCCGCTCGTCCTTGACGGGACCACGGTCGCCAACATCTTCCTCGGCGTGATCACCAAGTGGAACGATCCGGCGATCGCAGCCCTGAACCCGAGCCTCACGCTGCCGGACAAGCCGATCATCGTCGTCCACCGCTCGGACGGCTCGGGCACGACGTACATCTTCACCGACTACCTGTCGAGCGTCAGCAACGACTGGAAGACGAAGGTCGGCAACGCAACCTCTGTCGAGTGGCCGGTCGGACTCGGCGGCAAGGGCAACGAGGGGGTGGCCGGCACGCTCACGCAGAACGACGGGGCGATCGGCTACGTGGAGCTGGCCTACGCCAAGCAGAACAAGCTCGCCTACGCCAGGATGATCAATCAGGCAGGCAGTGCCGTCGAGGCCTCGATCGAGTCCACGCAAGCCGCGATGGCCGCCTTCGGCGCCGACATGCCCGATACCCTCGCTCGATCGATCGTCAACGCGCCGGGCGCCGCCTCGTGGCCGATCGCCGGCTATACGTACCTCCTCCTGTACATGGACCAGGGTGACTGCACGAAGGCGCAGAAGATCGTCGAGTTCCTGAAGTGGGCGTACAGCGACGGGTCGTCGTTCGCCAAGGACCTCGATTACGTTCCACTTCCCGATGCGGTTCGTGAGAAAGTAACGGCCAAGCTCGCCCAGGTCACGTGCAACGGCCAGCCCCTTTCCGGCGGCTGAGTCGAAGGGCGCACTGACGGCATCCGTGACCGGTCCCTGCTCTACCCGGGGCAGGGACTGGTCGACTGCTCGGTTGCCGATCTGGTGATCCGCACCGGCACTGAGGACAACGCCATGACCCTGCCACGGCCATGACAGCTGGCGTCAACCAGCACCCCCACCCAGGGGTTTCGAGGTCGACGAGAGTGGCGCGCTTCTGGCGTCACGGTGACCGGCCGTTCGGCTGGCTCATCGTTCTCGCAGCGCTCCTGCTCCTGGCCCTCGTCGTCGGCATCGGACTCGCTCTCTGGCAGAACTCCGAGCTGCCGCGCAAGGCGTTCGGGCTCGAGTTCCTCGTCGGCACGCGCTGGGATCCGGCGATCGACCAGGTCTTCGGGGCGGCCCCCTTCATCCAGGGTACGCTCGTCACCTCGGCGATCGCCCTCCTGGTCGCCATTCCGGTCGGCGCTGGCGCAGCGATCTTCCTGGCCGAGCTCGCACCGGGCTGGCTGAGCAGGCCGCTCGGCCTGCTGATCGAGCTCCTCGCGGCCGTGCCCAGCGTCGTCTACGGCCTGTGGGGGCTGTTCGTGCTGATCCCGGCCGTGGTGAAGCCGCTCGGCGTCGCGCTGAACGCATCGCTCGGGTTCCTGCCCATCTTCGAGGGGCCCGTCTTTGGACCGAGCCGCCTCGCGGCGGGGCTGCTGCTTGCGGTCATGGTCCTTCCGACGATCGCCGCACTCAGCCGCGACGTGCTGCTCGCGATCCCGCATGCCCAGCGCGAGGGTGCCCTGGCCCTGGGCGCGACCCACTGGGAGGTCGTCCACCAGGTCCTGATCCCCTATGGCGCCTCGGGTCTGCTCGGCGCGATCATCCTCGGACTCGGGCGCGCCCTGGGCGAGACGATCGCGGTCACGATGGTCATCGGCAACAACCTCGACCTCTCGGCGTCACTGCTCCACCCTGGCTATACCATGGCCTCGATCATCGCCAACGAGTTCACCGAGGCCACGTTCGACCTCTACCTCCAGTCCCTGATCGAGATCGGACTGATCCTGTTCGGCATGACCCTGCTGATCAACCTGCTTGCCCAGCTCCTGATCTGGCGGGTGCGCCGACGGACGATCGGGCAGGTGCGGACGTGAACAGCTCGGCCATGGCTCCCGGACTGACCGGGCCCCGGAGCCGCCACGACCGCGGCCGGCTGCTTCGCCGCAAGCTCACCAGCCGGATCATGCTCGGGCTGGCCGGGCTCACGGCCGTCCTCATCGTGCTTCCCCTGGCCTGGATCATCGTCTACGTGGTCCAGGCCGGTCTGCCCGCCCTCACCCCCGAGTTCTTCACCAACCTGCCCACGCCAGTCGGCGTTCCGGGCGGCGGGATCATCAACGCCATCGTCGGGTCGGCGATCACCGTCGGGCTCGGATTGCTCATGGCGGCTCCGGTGGGAACCCTGGTCGCGATCTACGCCACGGCCAACGCCGAGCGCCGGATCGGAACCGTGATCCGGTTCGCGACCGACACGCTGTCAGGCGTGCCGTCGATCGTGATGGGCATCTTCGCATACACGATCGTCGTCGTGCCCCAGCGCCACTTCTCGGCTCTGGCCGGCGGGGTCGTGCTCGCCTTCATCATGCTGCCGATCGTCGTTCGCTCGACCGAGGAGATGCTCAAGCTCGTCCCATCTTCGCTTCGGGAGGCCTCGCTCGCCCTTGGGACGCCGGAATGGCGGACCTGGTGGAACGTCCTCCTGCCCGCCGCCTGGAACGGCATCCTGACCGGGCTGATGCTGGCGATCGCGCGGGCCGGCGGCGAGGCCGCGCCGATGCTGTTCACGGCCTTTGGAAACCCGTTCATGAGCGTCTCTCTCGATCAGCCGATTGCCACCCTGCCGCACACGATCTACACGTACGCCATCTCGCCCTACGAGGACTGGCGGGCGAAGGCATGGGCCACCGCGCTCGTCCTGATCATCCTGGTCCTCGCGCTCAATGTCACCGCCCGCTACGTCACCGGGCGCCGGGCGCGCAAGCTTGGTACCGTCACGCGATGAGATCGGAGCCGGACATGACCCTCGCAACCCAGCAGCGCGGTCCGGGGCAGTCGAGCCTCGCTGCGGCCGGCCCGGCGGCTCTCGAACCCGACCCCGGCAGCGGACCGGTGCCGGCGACCAAGGTCAGCATCCGCAGCCTGACCGTGCACTACGGGACGTTCTGTGCAGTCCGGAACGTGACCCTCGACATCCCCGCCAACCAGGTGACCGCGATCATCGGGCCCTCGGGCTGCGGCAAGTCGACCGTGGTCCGCAGCCTGAACCGGATGACCGACCTCGTGCCCGGAGCCCGGGTGAGCGGGGAGGCCATCCTCGACGGGCAGAATATCCTGAGTCCCGAAGTCGACGTGGTCGACGTTCGCCGGCGGATCGGCATGGTCTTCCAGCGCCCCAACCCCTTCCCGAAGTCGATCTACGACAACGTCGCCTACGGCCCTCGTCTCCACGGCGTCCGCGGCCACGCCCTCGACGACGTGGTCGAGCGAGCGCTCCGCGGTGCTGCGCTGTGGGACGAGGTCAAGGACAAGCTCCGCCAGTCGGCCCTCGCCCTGTCCGGTGGACAACAGCAACGCCTGTGCATCGCCCGGGCGATGGCGGTCGAGCCAGAGGTGATCCTCATGGACGAGCCCGCGTCAGCGATCGACCCGATCGGCACACTCCGGATCGAAGAGCTCATCTCCGACCTGCGAGCCAGCTACACGATCGTCATCGTCACCCACAACATGCAGCAGGCATCGCGCGTCAGCGACCTGACGGCGTTCTTCACGATGGGCGAGGACCGGGCGGGCTACCTGGTCGAGTTCGGGCCGACGACCGAGATCTTCACCAACCCCAGGAACCAGCTGACCGAGGACTACGTCTCCGGTCGGTTCGGCTGAGCGGACCGGAGGAGCACACCGTGAGCGACCAGCACCCACCGGACGAGCAGACGCGTCACGGTCCCGAAACTGACCGTGGCCTCGCGGGCGATCCGGCGAGCCGCGGTCCCGAGAGTGCGGCGGCGAGCCGACCACCCGAGGCCGAGCCGGCAAGCCGGCTGCGCCACCCGACCCGCGAACCGCTCGACCGCGAGCTCCGCCTGATCAAGGACGACGTCCTGCGCATGGGCGGCCTGGTCGAGGACGCGATCCGGGCCGCGATCGATGCCCTCGTCCGCCACGACGCCGACGCGGCGCTGGCGGTGATCGTCAACGACCGGTCGATCAACGAGATGCAGCGGACGGTCTCCTCGCTGATCACGGCCACGATCGCGACCCAGCAGCCGGTGGCGCGCGACCTGCGCTTCCTGCTCTCGCTCGACCACGTGACCTACGAGCTCGAGCGGATGGGCGACCATGCCGCCAGCGTCGCCAAGCAGGCCCGCAAGCTCGCCCCGCTGCCGCCGCTCAAGAAGTACGTCGACCTGCCCGAGATGGGCGAACTTGCCGCCCAGCTCGTCCACGGCATCCTGCGCGCCCTGGTCGACATCGACCCGGTCCGCGCCCGCGAGGTCGCCGCCCGGGACGACGAGATCGACCACCTCTACCACCGGACGTTCGACAAGGTCCTCAACCTGATGCGGGCCGACCCGGCGAACGTCGAACCGGGCACCCGGATCCTGTTCGCGGCCCACTACGTCGAACGGATCGGCGACCGGGTGACGAACATCGCCGAGGACGTCGTCTTCCTCGCCAGCGGCGAGATCGAGGACCTCAACCCGTGACCTCGGAGGCGGGCCGGGTGCCGGCACCGGGGCAGGAGCCGGAACGGAAGCCGGTCGGGCACCCTGAGCGAGGGCCGGAGCCCCCGGTCCGGGTCCTGTTCATCTGCACCGGCAACTCGGCCCGCAGCCAGATGGCCGAGGCGCTCCTGCGCCGGCTCGGCGGACCGTCGTTCGAGGCGTTCAGCGCCGGCACGGAGCCGAAGGGCGTCCATCCTTTCACCCTGCGGGCGCTCGGCGCGGCCGGGATCGACACCGGCGGCGCCCGCTCGAAGTCGGTCACCGAGTTCGTCGAGCAGTCGTTCGACTACGTCGTGACCGTCTGCGACCAGGCGCGCGAGAGCTGCCCGGTCTTCACCGGCGCCCGCGTCTCGCTCCACTGGGGATTCGAGGATCCGGCGGCGGCGACCGGGACCGAAGAGGAGCGCCTGGCCGTCTTCGAGCGGGTGCTGGGCGAGATCGCCGAGCGGGTCCGCGCCTTCGTCCCGGACGCGCTGCGCGAGCGCGAGCTGGCTGACCGGCGGATCGGCTGGCTGGCTGACCGGCTGGCCGGCTGACGACGGACCGACGGAATCGATGGAGCTCTACCTCCTCCGCCACGCTCACGCCGGTGACCCGGCGAAGTGGCCCGCCGGCGATGCCGACCGGCCGCTCTCCCGGCGCGGGCGCGGCCAGGCCAAGCGCCTCGGCCGGTTCCTCGCCCGGAGCGGCTTTCGACCCGATGCGATCATCTGCTCACCGAAGCGGCGCGCCGCCGAAACCGCGGAGATCATGGCCGAGGCCCTCGGGGTCGGCTGGCGGACCGACGATCGCCTGGCGAGCGGATTCGACCTGTGGGATCTCGAGCGCCTCGTGCGCGAGGCCGCGAACCCGGCCCGACTGATGATCGTCGGCCACGATCCGGACTTCAGCACCCTCCTCGCCGAGCTGACCGGTGCGCCCGCGATGCCGATGCCCAAGGGCGCCCTGGCTCGGGTCGACATCGACGGCCCGCCCGGGGCCGGGACGGCTGTCCTCCGCTGGCTCGTCCCGCCGGAACTTCTCGAGGCGGGCTGACCGCCGGCCACACGTCCGCCGGGGTGCGACTCCGTTGGTCCGTGGTAATACCTTGGAATCCTGGCCCGCATTCCTCTATACTGTCGCCCACCATGAGCTCGGTACCTGGGCGCACCCTGATCCGGATCGGGCAGGCGGCGGAGATTCTCGGCGTCTCGGTCGAGACGATCCGGCGCTGGGAATCCGAGGGGCGCCTGCCGGCCAGCCGATCTGCCGGCGGGCAACGCCAGGTGGCGCTCGAGGACGTCACGGCACTCCTCGGCGAGCGCCGCCGTTCGGCCGGCGAACGGGCGATCGTGGCCGGCTCGGCGAGGAACCGCTTCGAGGGGATCGTGACCCGGGTCGAGCGGGACCGAGTCGCCGCCGTCGTCGAGGTCCAGGCCGGCCCGCACCGGCTCGTCAGCCTGATGACCGCCGAGGCGGTCGACGAGCTGGCGCTCCGGCCCGGCGACGAGGTCGTGTGCGTCATCAAGGCCACGAACGTGATCGTCGAGGTTCCGGCCCCCCGGCCGAGGCGCGGACCGGGCGTAGACGCCGCCACCGATGCCGGCATCGACGCCGCCCCCGATGGCTGACCCCGGGCGGGGCGCGATCGCCCTGCTGCTCTCGGCCCTGGTGGCGGTCGCGGGCTGCGGTGCGACGGCCGGCCCGATCGCGACCGCGAGCCCGCCCCCGAGCGGCGCTGGCAGCGGGGGCACGGTCACGGTCGCGGCGGCCGCGGACCTGCGCTTCGCGATGGACGTGCTCGTCGCCGCCTACAGCGCGATCGCACCGGCGACGAAGGTCGAGGTGGTGTACGGATCATCGGGCGCCTTCTACGCCCAGATCTCGAGCGGCGCCCCGTTCGACCTCTTCTTCTCGGCCGACATCGACTACCCGCGCCGGCTCGAGGCGGCCGGTCTGGGCGCCGGCTCGACCCGCCCGTATGCGGTCGGCCGGATCGTCCTGTGGGTCCCGGCCAGCTCGCCGATCGACGTCGAGGGCCGTGGCCTGGACGCCCTGCTCGACCCGGACGTCCGGCGGATCGCGATCGCGAATCCGGAGCACGCCCCCTACGGCCGGGCGGCTGTCGCCGCGCTCCGGAACGCCGGCCTGTACGACCAGGTCGCCGGCCGCTTCGTGCTCGGCGAGAACGTCTCGCAGGCGGCCCAGTTCGTGGAAACGGGCGCGGCCCAGGTCGGAATCGTCGCCCTCTCGCTTGCGCTCGCCCCGACGCTCCGTGGCCAGGGGCGCTGGTGGGCGATCCCGCCCGACAGCTACCCGACGATCGAGCAGGGTGCACTCGTCCTCCGCGGCGCAGCCAATCCCGGGGCGGCCAGACGCTTCCTCGACTTCGTCCTCGGGCCGCAGGGTCGGATCATCCTCGACCGGTACGGGTTTCGGATTCCGGGGTCCTGACCGTGGACTGGCAGGCGATCTGGCTGACGCTGCGGCTGGCGCTCCTGGTGACCGTGATCCTGCTCGCGCTCGGGACCCCGCTCGCCCACTGGCTCGCCTTCTCGACCCGACGCTGGCGAGGGCTGGTCGAGGCCGTCGTCGCCCTGCCCCTCGTCCTGCCCCCGACCGTGCTCGGCTTCTACCTGCTCCTGGCGATGGGACCGGCCGGCCCGCTCGGGCGGCTGACCGAGGCGCTCGGCCTCGGGCTCCTCCCGTTCACCTTCCCCGGCCTGGTCGTCGCCTCGGTCGTCTACAGCCTGCCCTTTGCCGTACAGCCGCTCGCGGTCGCATTCGCCTCGGTCGATCGCTCCCTGATCGAGACCTCCTGGACGCTCGGCCGCTCGCCGCTCCAGACGTTCCTGCGGGTGACCGCCCCGCTCTCGGCCGGCGGCTTCCTGACCGCCGCGGTCCTGACCTTCGCCCACACGGTCGGCGAGTTCGGGGTCGTGCTCATGGTCGGCGGCAACATCCCGGGCGTCAGCCGGACGATCTCGATCGCGATCTACGATCGCGTCCAGGCCCTCGACTACGACAGCGCGGCGGCACTCGCCCTGCCGCTGCTCGTCGTCTCGTTCGCCGTCCTCGCCGTCACGTACACCATCCGCGGCCGTGCCGGTAACCTTCCCAGCCGTACCGCCGGCGCTTCCGGCCCCGCCGCACGCCGTGTCCGCCCGTGGCCCGACGCATCCTGAGCGTCGATCTCGAGCGCCGCTACGCGCGGGGACCGACGATCGCCGCCCACTTCGAGCTCGACCTGGACGCCGGCGAGGTGCTCGTCCTGTTCGGGCCGTCCGGCGCGGGCAAGACGACGATCCTGCGCTGCCTGGCCGGGCTCGAGCGGCCCGACCGTGGCACGATCGTCGCCGCCGGGCGACGCTGGGTGGACGTGGCGCGGCGGATCTTCGAACCTCCCCAGACCCGACGGATCGGCTACCTGCCCCAGGGCTCGGCCCTCTTTCCGCACCTCTCCGTGGCGGAGAACGTCGCCTTCGGGGTCGAGGGCCGCGCCGCGTCCGAGCGCGACGGCCAGGTCCGCAGCCTCCTGGCCCTCCTCGGGCTCCGGGGTCTCGAGGGCCGCCGGCCGGCCGAACTGTCGGGCGGCCAGGCCCGTCGGGTCGCGCTCGCCCGGGCCCTCGCCCGTCGGCCGCTCCTGCTGCTCCTCGACGAGCCGCTCTCGGCGCTCGATGCGCCGACCCGCGAGGAGCTGCGCCTCGAGCTGCGCGGCCAGCTCGAGCGGTTCGGGACGCCGACGGTGCTCGTGACCCACGATCGGACCGAGGCGCTCGTGCTCGCCGATCGCGTGGCGGTGATCGTCGAGGGCGCCGTTCGCCAGGTGGGAGCGACGGCCGACGTGTTCGCCCGGCCGGCCGATCCCGCGGTGGCCCGGATCGTGGGCGTCGACACGCTCGTCCCGGGCACGGTGCGCTCCGCCCGCGGAGGTCTGGCCACGGTCGAGGTCGGCGGGCGGGAGCTGGTGGCCGTCTCCGAGCTGGCGCCCGGTTCGGCAGTGCTCGTCAGCCTCCGCCCGGAAGACGTCCTGCTCGTGCCCGCCGGCCACCAGCTCGACGGGCACTCCGCCCGGAACCGGCTGGAGGGTCGCGTCGTCACGGTCGAGCCGCTAGGCGCGCTCGTGCGGGTTGGACTGGACGCCGGGTTCCCGCTCCGGGCGCTCGTGACGCGCCAGGCGTTCGAGGAGCTCGGGGCCGGCCCGGGCCGGGAGCTGGTCGCGCTGGTCAAGGCGCCGGCCGTCCACCTGATCGCGGTCGGGCCGCCGCGAGTCGAGGCGGCGGAGGCGGGATGAGGCCACCAAGGGCAAGGTCGCGTTCCTGCTGTACGAGCGGCCGCCGCGATTGGAGGCGGCGCAGGCGCGGCCGCTGCCGGCGGGCAGCCGGCGGGGACGCGGCCGGCGGACAACGGCGACCGCACGACAGGCTCAGGGATTCGCCAGGGCCCTCCGCGCCAGGCGCAGGAGTGCCGCCACCCGGTCCGCGAACGGCCCCGGGAAGGACACCTCGATCCGGGGCCCGGAACCGATCACCGCCACCCGGGCGATGAGCGGCGAGAGCGTGATCGACAGGGCGGCGACGTCCGCCAGCTCGACCCGGACCTTCCTTCGCCGGTCGAGCAGTTCGATCGCGTCACGCCGGACGCACAGCGCGGCCGGCTCGGCCACCCCGGGCCGGCGCGGATTGTAGGCCACGGCCAGGACCTCCGGGTCGGCCAGGACGTCGGCCAGCAGCTCCCTCGCCTGCTGGGCCTCCCCGAACCGGGCGGCCGCCTCCTCGTCGAACGGGATCCGCTCGAGCGGGTAGAACCGCCGCGGGCGCGACGAACCCGGCACCGGCGCGAAGCGGGCGGCCAACGCGCGCAGGACCTCGATCTCCGGGCGCAGCTCGGCCGGCAGCCGGTGGCGGCGCTGACCGACCGGCGTCACGACCACTAGTTCGAGCTGCCCGTCGACCGCGCCCATCTCCGTGCCAAGCAGCCGCTCGACAGGGATCAGCTCGACATCGACCCCCCAGTCGGACAGGTACTGGTCGGGCTGGGCGTGATCGACGACCCACAGCAGCTGCCGGTCGGTGAGGGCGAGGAGGGCGGCGCGGCGGTCCAGCCCCCGGATCCGGTCGATCAGGCCGGCCTCCACGATCGCCGGCCGCTCGATCGAGTAGAGCAGGCGTTCCTCGTCGTCGAGCAGGTCCTGGAGCCCGCGCACGAAGCGCGGCGGCAGGCGTGACAGCCGGTACTCGGCGGCGGAGTGCGGGGTGGTGAACCGGGCCAGCTCGATCGGCGCGCCCGCCGGGGCGTCCCAGGCCCGCCCGCCGACGATCCGGGCATGGCTCCGTCGTTGGCGGTGGCGGAGCTGGGCGGCACGGGCGATCCGCTCGGCCTCGTCGGCCTCGATCCAGATCGCGCCCGGACCAACCCGCGCGACCGCCGCGAGGACGGGCCGGACCGGCACGCTCACCTCCGCGACCGCCGCAACGAGCGTCGCCCGGGCGCCGTCCTGCCAGCCCCCGACAAGCGAGGCCTCGATCCGTGCCCCGACATGGGTCGAGACCGGGACGGCGACGAGAACCGGCAGGGCACGGCCGCTCCCGTCGTCCGACTCGACGAGCGCCGCCCGGTCGACCCCGAACCAGGGGCCGCCAGCCCGGGCCCGGCGGGCGAGCAGCTGGCCGTGGACGTCCCGCTCGAAGTCGAGGCCGGGGCCGAGCGGCTGTTCGACCTCGACGAGGACCGTCGGCCGGCCGGCGCCCGAGGCGGCGACACCGTACGTGTCGGCGACGTCGCGCGTGCCGGCGCCCGGACCGGCGCGCCCGCCACCGCTCGTGACCGCCGCGTCGCCGCCCGTCCCGCCACGAGCCGCGCTCACGCCGCAGCCACCGGTCCCCGCGGCTCGGGGGTGAGCAGGTCGGCCGATCGCACCTGGTCGCCAAGGACGAGCACGAGCGCGTCGATCCAGGCCCGCGTCTCCGGGCCCCGGGGTTCGTAGCGAACGGACCACGACGACTTGCGCACGGCCTCGTCGAGCTCCCAGAGCTGGCGCGCGACCCGCGCCCGCGCCGTGGCGAGGACCGTGGAACGTGCCGGCGGCCCGAGGACCGCGACCGCGCGCGCGACGTGCCCGAGGCAAAGGCCACTGCTCGCACGGTAGCGCTCCGCGGCTGGACCGGCCACCAGGAGCGCGTCGGCGAGATCGAGCGTGCGACCCAGGGCGCCGGCCATGACGCCGCAGGCGACGCACGGATGCGTTCGCTGGCCCCTGGCCCGGGCAATCCGCTGCTCGAGACTCGCAGCCGGCCACAGAAGATCGATCAACGCGGCGCCGGTCGCCGCCAGGGGGCCGGGTCGCTGCGGGCGCCGGGCGCGCTCCTCGCGATAGCGTTCTCCGAGCCCCCGGACCCGCGCCCGGAACGCCCCGGCCGGGAGTTCGGCAGCCGTCGGCAGGCGCTCGACCAGGGCGACCCACCCACCGAGCGTCGCGGCCAGGGCACGCTCGGCCGCGAGCGGGGCGACCGCCAGCGCATCGCGCAGGTGGCCGGCACACAGGTGCTCCTGCTCGCGACGGTCCTCAGGACGGACGTCCGGGCCGGCCAGCCAGCCGACGAGCCGGCGAACGAGGGCAGCCGACCCGGTGCAGGCAGGGCAGCGACCGACGGCCAGCTCGGTCATGAAGCCCTCGGCCGACAGGAGACCGTCCGACCATGAGGTCGAAGGGCCGTCCGGTTGCGCCGCCAGGCCACCCAGCCCGCTCGTCCGGATCGCCCGGTCCGGGTCGGGCCCGATCAGCATCGTCAGCCGCTCCTCGAGCCCGGGACCGGTCGTCCTCGCCCGCTCGAGCAGCTCCCCCAGCCGGGCCCGGATCTCCGGCACCTGGCGGGCGCCCACCAGACCGAGGAGTCGCTCGAGATGGGCGAGGCAGAGCGGCTCGACGGCACCAAGCGCGGCCGCGGCCCGGCCGCGGTCCGGCCCGGCCAGCAGCCAGAGCGCGTGTCCTTCGGCCCACGACTCGGTCTCGCACAGCGGACAGGCGAGCGCCGGCGGACGCTGGTGCTCGCGCTCCCCCTCCTCGCGCGCGAGCCGGTCACGGCAGCCGGCAACGACGTGGCGGCAGGCACCGGCCAGACGTGCCCCGCCTTCGCGCCCGACGTGGCGCGCGTGGCGGAGGCAGAACCCGCCCCGGCGCATCGCGTCGACGAACCACCCTTCCCCGAGCCCCTCGGCGAACAGGAAGAAGATCCGGCGCTCGAGCGAGGAACCGACGAACGCGCACACGACGCAGTCGGCCGGGGGCGAAACCTGGCTCATCGGCTCGCCGCTCACGCTCGGCGCACCCTCGATCACGGCCATCGCTCAACCCCGGCCGGCACCCTGCCCCCGCGACGGACGCAGGGACCGAAGCGAGGGATCCGGGCGCGACGGGCGACCCGGGCGGAGCGAGCGCCGCAGGCGCAGCGAACGCGAGATCGCCCGCCGGACCTCGGCCGCCGTCAGGCGCACCCGGCCGTACCGCTCGAGCTCGAAGTCGGCCGCCAGGAGGTCGAGGGCGAGCCCGCCCCTGCCGGTCGCCCGGAGCCGGCGGGCATGGGCGGCCGGGGTCTCGGTCGGGGCGCGCCCGAGGCCGGGCGTGTCGAGCTCGGCGAGCAGGCGCCGGTACGCCTCGCTGGCCGTGGCCGGCGGCCGCGCGCCCGGCCACCCCAGGCGCGGCAGAGACGGCCGGGGCAGGCGGAGTGCGCGTGCCGGCCGGACGAACCGCCGCTCCTCGAACCGCGCCGGCCGCGCTGGCCGCGGCGGCGGGAACACTGCCGGGCGGATCTGCCCGAGGCGGCGCCGGACGAAGACGAACGCCCCCGCGACGAGGACGGGGAGCGCGATCGCCAGGACAACCCCGACCCACGACGGCACGACCGGCCAGATCGGGCCGGGCCCGGGACCGGGCCGCCCGACCGGCTCGCCCGCCGGCGCACCGGGCCCCCCGAGACCGGACGCGATCCAGTCCGCGAGCGGCCCCACGACCCGGCCGACCGCCTCGCCAGCGCCGGCGAACGGTCCGAGCAGGACCCGGACGAGGACCTCGCCCGAGGCGCCGAGCAGGAACGCCACCGGCATGCCGATCGCGACCACGAGCGCGACGGCGCCGAGGAGGAGCGCCAGCCAGGCGCGGTTGCGGCGCCAGTCGAGCCCGCTCGCCCGTCCGAGCGCGTCGAGCCGCGTGACCCCGACCGCGACGAGGCCGGCGGCGACGAAGGCAAGCGTCGCCGGCAGCGCCTGGGCGGCGAACACCGCCCGCCCGGCGATGAGGTTCCAGCCGACGAGCCAGGGCACGCTCAGCCCGATGATCCCCCAGCGCAGGAGCGAGCCCACGACGAGGTCGTCGCTGGCCGGGTCGCGGTGTCGCGTGCCGCGCCAGAGGGCGGCCCCAAGCAGCCAGCCGGCGGGATGACTGGCCAGGGCCGCCTCGAGCGCGCCATGGCCGAGCAGCGCCCGGGCGCGCTCGTCGACGAGCCACCCGGCTGCCCCGCCGACCACCGCCGCGCCGACCACCGCCGCGCCGACGACGAGCGGCGCCACCCGCCGGGGTGGAAGGCGGCGGACGATCAGGAGCCCCACGGCGGCGGCGATCGCGAACGGCCAGAGACCGAGCTCGACCCGATTGCGCAGGGCGAGCGACGTGGCGCTGTAGACGACCGCCAGCCAGGCCCCCTCGGCCAGCGCCGTGGCCGCCCCCGGCAGGGCCGCGAGCAGGCGGTCCGCCAGCTCAGCCAGCAACGGTGAGCGCATCACTCGTTCGCCAGTCGGGCTCGAGCCGGGCGAGCGTCGCGTCGATCCCGAGCCGCCGCGCCCGGGCGACCCAGGCCGGTCCGCCCGGGCCGAGCGCGATGTGGCGGACCTCGAACCCGCTCGAGCGGAGGCGGCGGAGGGCGGGCCCGAACGAGGCCGGGTCCCGGCTGCTCAGGGTGACCACCAGGCACCCGCCCGGCAGGCGGCCGGGCAGCGTCGCGAGCAGGTGGCTGAACGGGACCGAGGCGGTCGAGCTCAGCCGGCCGAGCAGGTCGGCGATCCGGGTCAGCTGGTCAGCCCCGCCGTGGGGAGCGACGAACCCGGTCCGGGCCAGGCTGTACGTCCAGCCGTTGGCCGCCAGCCCGCAGGCCGTGCCATCGGCCAGGAACCGCCGGGCGAGCGAGGCGGCAGCCACGACGAGGCTCTCGACGAGCTCGTCGTCGTAGGCCAGCAGCCAGTGGGGTCCGGGGTGGGTCTGGACGTCGAGGGCGACGAGCACGTGCCTCGCGGTCGAGGGCTCGAACCGTCGGCTGACCGGCCGGCCGAGTCGCGCGCTCGCCCGCTGGTGGATCCGCCGGCGCGGGTCGCCGGGCTGGAAGGGACGGACGCCGGCGAACAGGACCGGGTCCTCCAGCAGGCCCTGCCGGGCCCGCCGCGAGCCGAGGGGCACGAACTGGCCGCCCGTCCCCTGGACCGGGACGCTCCGCGGCCGGACGATCAGCGTCGCGGGCCGATCCTGCTCGGCGGAGGCGACGCTCCGTCCGAACAGGTCGGCGACCGAGAGCCGGACCATCTCGAACCGGTAGCGCCCGCGCCGTGCGGCGGCGAGGTGGAAGTGGCGGACGACCCGCTCGAACGGGGCGAGCGTCCAGACGTTGCGCAGGACGCCGAGCCCGGGGCGGTCGCTCGCGGCGAGCGGGTGCTCGAGGACGACCAGCCCGTCGGTCGCGTAGTCGTCCGTGGCCAGCCAGGCGAGGGGCAGGAGCTTCGCATTCTCGACCGCCAGATCGAGCTCGAGCTGGTCGCCGACGACCGCCCGGTCGGCGCCGAGGCGTCGCTCGTAGCGCACCCGGTCGAGGCCCCGCCGGGTCCACAGCCCGGACACCCCGGTCGTGACCAGCGAGAGCAGCCCGAGCAGGGCCAGCCCGGGCGCCCCGCTCAGGACGCCCGCAATCAGCAGCGCCGCGCCCGCCCCGACGATCGTCATCGCAGCTCGGGCATCGGCAGCGCCACCGACCCGAGCAGCTCGCCGATCACCCGCTCGCCCGTCGCGCCACGCAGTTCCCGATCGACGTCGAGCAGGATCCGGTGGACCAGGACGGCCGGGGCGACCGCGGCCACGTCGTCGGGCAGGACGAATGCCCGGCCGGCCAGGAGCGCCCACGCCTGGCTGGCCCGGTAGAGGGCGACGCTGGCCCGCGGGCTCGCCCCGAGGCGCAGGTCGGGGTGGGTCCGGGAGGCCCGGACGAGCCGCACGATGTAGCGGCTGACGTCCTCGCTGACCGGGATGACGCGCGTGGCCGCCTTGAGCCGCCGCAGCTCGTCGGCCTCGATCACCGTGGGCACGCGCTCGATCGGGTCCGGGCCGTGCTGGTAGAGGGCCGCGATCCGCAGCTCGGCCTCTTCGCTCGGGTAGCCGATCCCGGCCAGGACGAGGAAGCGGTCGAGCTGCGCCTCGGGCAGGGCGAACGTCCCCTCGAGCTCGATCGGGTTCTGCGTCGCCAGGACGAGGAACGGGTCCGGCAGCCGGTGGGTCTCCCCGTCGACGGAGACCTGGCGCTCCTGCATCGCCTCGAGGAGCGCCGACTGCGTCCGCGGCGTCGCCCGGTTCACCTCGTCGACGAGCAGGACGTTGGCGAAGATCGGCCCGGGCACGAAGCGAAAGGCCCGGGCCTCGAAGACCGAGCTCCCGGTGACGTCGCCGGGCAGGAGGTCCGGGGTCCCTTGGACGCGGGCGAACGTCAGCCCGAGCGCCCGGGCGAACGCTCGCGCGAGCGTCGTCTTGCCGGTCCCGGGCACATCCTCGATCAGGGCATGGCCGTCGGCCAGGAGGGCCACCGCGAGCAGCCGGAGCGCGTCCTCGCCACCGACGACCGCGGCGGCGACGGCCCGCCGAAGCTGGTTCCAGAACCGCTCGCCGCTCGCCGGGGCCAGGAGCGACGGATGCTCCATCTCCGTCATCATCGCGTCCCCGGGGCAGGCGTGCCGCCCAGCAGGAGCGCTGCGTCGTCCGCGGCGCGCCGTTCCCCGTCGGTCAGCAGGTGGCGGCGGTCGTAGCTGCTGTGGTGGGCGAACGCGTCGAGCCGGGCAGCGAGATCGGCGATCCGCTCGAGCTGCGTCTCGAGGACCTCCGGCCAGCCGGCGCCGGCGCGTCGGTCCGCGGCGGCCCAGAGCGCGAGCAGATCCTCGAGACAGAACGGGGCGTGGGCGACCGTCGCGCGCCAGGCGGGATCGTCGAGCCGGGCGAGCAGGCGCGAGATCGCCGCCTGCCGGGCGTGGGCGACCTGCTCGCAGACCGGACAGGCGGCGGGGCGGGCGGACGCGGCCCGGGCCGTCGCCCGCCGCCCGCGCCGCTCGGCGGCGACGCGCCGCAGCTCGGCCAGGCGCTGGCGAACGGCCGCCGTGAGGAGGATCGCGGCGCCGAGCGAGCCGCCCGTCTGCTGCCGGTCGGCGCTGAGCACGCCGTGGGCATGGGTCGGGCAGAAGCCGCGGCCGGCGGCGAGGCGGCCGCGGAAGCCCGGGTCGTTGACGCCCTCCCAGAGGAGCGCGTCCAGGTACCGGCGCGACGCGTCAGCCCGCAGCCGGCAGAGCGGGCAGCCGGACCCGGCGAGCAGGTC
>CAYMBB010000003.1:2620-25374 GCA_964388515.1 uncultured Anaerolineaceae bacterium | reverse complement strand
CACCCGAGGGCGCCCCATGCCAGCTCATGCTCGTATAGCGATCGACGTCGGTGGCACGTTCACCGATGTCGTGACGTTCGAGGGCGCCTCCCAGCAACTCAGATTCGACAAAGTGCCGACCACGCCGAGCGACCCGCAGCAGGGCGTCATGAGCGGGTTCGCTGCCAGCGGGACCGCGCTGTCAGACGTGGAGACGTTCATCCACGGCACGACGCTCGGGCTCAATGCGCTTCTGACCCGGCGTGGGGCGAAGACCGGCATCATCACCACCAAGGGCTTCCGCGACGTCTACCTGCTCGGTCGGACAGACCGGACGCCGATGTACGACTTCAAGTACCGCAAGCCGGCCAGCCTGGTGGAGCGTCAGCACATCCTCGAGGTGGCGGAGCGTCTCGACTTCGAGGGCAATGTGCTGGTCGAGTTTGACGAGGACTCTGCTCGCGCGGCCGCGAACCGAGTCCTCGAGCTGGGCCTGCAGTCGGTGGCCATCTCCTTCCTGCACTCGTACGTCAATCCTGCCCACGAGCAGCGGATGGCAGCGATCCTCCGTGAGGTCGCCCCCGACGTCGAGGTGACGGTCTGCTCCGCTCTGTCGCGCGAACTCAGGGAATACGAGCGCACGAGCACCGGTGTGCTTGACGCCTACATCAAGCCGATCATCCGCCGGTACCTCACGAAGCTCGACGCGACCATCGCGGAGCGCGGTTTCGCCGGCCAGTTCCTCACGACGCGCTCCGGCGGCGGCGCGATGACCGTCGCGACCGCGAAGGATGCGCCGGTCAACCTGATCCTGTCGGGCCCCGCCGGTGGCGTCCTAGGAGCCTCGTGGTTCGCCCATGCGGCGGGGCACCCGAACCTCATCACGATCGACATGGGCGGTACGAGCCTGGATGCGTCGCTGGTCGTCAACGGTGAGCCGCTCACCTACTATGACGCGGCCTTCGAGGGGTTGCCGATCACCCTCGCGTCGCTCTACATCCACACGATCGGAGCCGGCGGCGGCTCGCTTGTGTGGATCGACGAGGGGGGCCACCTTCAGGTGGGTCCTGCCAGCGCCGGCGCTGAGCCCGGGCCGGCCGCCTACAACCGCGGAGGCACTCAGGCGACCTTCACGGATGCCGCCCTGTACGTGGGCTACCTCGGCAATGACATGGCGCTCGCGGGAAGCCTGACCCTTGATCGGGACCGTGCGGCAGCGGCGCTACAGACCGCCGCGAGCGCACTCGGGATGTCGGTCGAGTCCGTGGCGCGCGGCGTGTTGCGGATCTCGACCACGAAGATCGTCGGAGCGGTCCGGGCGATCACGGTGGAGCTCGGGCGCAACCCCGCCGACTTCGCGCTCCTGGCCTTCGGTGGCGGTGGCGGCCTCGTGGCGGTCGACGTGGCCCGGGAGCTCTCGATCCGGACCGTCATCGTCCCGCCCGGCCCGGGTGCGTTCTGTGCCTTCGGCATGCTCATGGCCGACGTGCGCCACGACTATGCGCGCACCCTCATCGGACTGCTCGACCGGCTCGACATCGGGTTGGTACAGTCCCATCTGGCCGACATGCGGGCCCAAGGTGACGAGGCGCTGGCCGTGGAAGGGTTCCAGCCAGACGCGCGCGACTACTTCATGGCCATCGACATGCGCTACGTCGGCCAGGAGCACAGCGTCCGCCTCCCGATCGTGGAGGCGTTCTCCGCCGCCGAGGTGGACCGCCTCAAGGTGGCGTTCGCGGAGGCGCACGAGCGCGCCTACGGGCACACGATGCCCGATCCGGTCGAGGTCGTCGCCGTGCGATTGAGCGCGATCGGCCGCCAGGCGCGACCCCACGTTCCAGAGCAGGAAAAGCGCGAAGGCTTCACGGTCGAGCCGCGTGCAAGACGCCAGGTCATCCAGGTCGACGGGTCGCTCGAGGAGTACCGCGTCTACCACCGCGACGACTTCAGGTACGGCGACCAGATCTTCGGGCCGGCGGTTGTCAGCGAACACACCGGCACGACGGTGCTCCATGCCGGCGACTCCGCCTGCATCGGAGCGTACGGCCAGATCGTCATCACGGTTGCGCCGGCGAACTGAGAAGGCGAACTGACATGATCGACTCGATCACGACCGAGGTCATCCGGCACAGCATGCTGTCGGCGGCGCAGGAGATGGCCCGCAATCTTTGCCGAACCGCCTACAACACCATCGTTTATGAGATCCACGACTACGGCATCGGGCTCCACGACCGCGATGGCAACATCATCGCCGAGGCCCCCGGCATCGCGATCTTCTCCGGCGCCAACGACTTCGGCGTGCAGAAAGCCGTGGAGTTCGTGGGCGTCGAGAATATGTCCAGTGGCGACGTGTTCATGCTCAACTACCCGTATTGGTCGGCGGCGCACACGCTCGACGTGCTGGTGTTCTGCCCGGTCTTCGCGTCAGGCACGCTGATCGGCTTCGCCTCCTGCCGGGTCCACCTGCTCGATCTCAAGCAGAAGAACGCCGGGTACGTGCTCGACTCGACCGACATGTCGCAGGAGGGCATTTTCTTTCCCGCGATCAAGATCTACGAGCGGGGACGAGAGCGAACCGACATTTTCAACATCATCCGGTTCAACAGCCGCTTCCCCGAGCGCACGATCGGTGACCTGCAGGCCCAGGTCTCCGCCGTCCACACGGGAGATGTGCGCCTGGTCGAGATCGCCGAGAAGTACGGCGTCGACACGCTCCTTGCGGCGATGGACGAGATCAACAATCACGGCGAGCGTCTGTCGCGGGCGGCGGTCGCTCGGTTGCCCAAGGGCACGTGGACGGCCACCGACTACATCGACACGGACGGCGTCAACCTTGATGACCTGGTCGCCTTGACCGTGAGCGTCACTGTCGAGGACGACCGGATGATCATCGACTGGACCGCGATCGACGAAGGTGTCGACGGACCGATCAACGTCCCAGTCGGCCTGACTACTGCCGCGTCGCGCCTTGCGTTTAAGGCGCTGACGACCCCGGACAGCTACATCTGTGCCGGTAACTTCCGCAACCTCGAGGTCCGGACGACGCCGGGGTCGCTCATGCACGCCGAGCCGCCGATGCCCACATTCACCCTCTGGACTGGACTGCTCGCGCCCGAGATCGTGACCAAGGCGCTGGCGCAGGGCCTGCCCGAGGTGGTGCCTGCGTGCTCCGGCGGCGATGTCTGCGACGTGATGGCTCTGGGAGTCAATCCGCGCAACGGGGCCGCGTGGCTCGAGGCCACGAACGATGCGGTCGGATTCGGGGCCCACGCCGACGGTGACGGCGAGGACGGGATCATGCACGTAACGGAACCCGGTTGCCGCAACAACCCGATCGAGGTGCTCGAGAACAAGGCGCCGATGATCATCGACGAGTACGGGTATCGGCCCGACTCAGGCGGGCCCGGCAAGCACCGTGGCGGCGTCGGCATCGTTCGCGCCTATCGGTTCCTCGCCCCCACGAACGCGATCGTCATCAACTACAAGACCAAGACGGCACCGTGGGCGATCGCGGGCGGCCGAAAGGGCGTGAAGAACAGCGTGATCATCCACCGCGGCACCCCCGACGAGCGCGAGGTGGGCGTGAGCGACACCGCATTCGCGGCTGGCGGAACGCTCGTCAATCTCACCGGCGGGGGCGGCGGCTGGGGCGACCCGTTTGAGCGCGATCCCGGTCGGGTGGCAGAGGACGTTCGCCAGGGCCTGGTGTCGCCTGAGAGCGCCCGACGAGACTACGGCGTCGCCGTCGATCCAGTCACCTTCCAGGTGGACGAGCTGGCGACTGCCCAGATGCGCGCGTCGGTGGTGGCGAGGTGATCCTCAGCTGCCTCACCTTCGAGCTGGTGCCGGGGTCGTTCGACACCCTGGCGGCGGCCTTCAGGCGTCACGGAATCCTCGAACGGGCGATCCAGGTCGAGGGTTGCCGTTCTCTGTACCTCACCGCAGACGCCGCGCACGAGGGTCGTGCGCATGTGGTCGGCGTCTGGGACGACGAGGCGGCCTATCAGCGCTGGATCGACCACCCGGAGCGAGGTGGCGGCACCGCCGACCTCCTCGCACTGATGTCGGGCACCTGGGATCCGTCCGCCCCAGGTGAGGTCTGGAACGTGCTCCACGCAGTGGACAGCACGCTCGACGGGCCGCAACCAAACCGGACGAGGGAGAAAGGGACAGGTCCGTGAAGATCAGCAAGCTGTCGCTCTTGGCGACGGTGTCGCTCGCCGTGGTGTTGGCGGCATGCTCGAGCACCGCTTCCACCAGCCCGTCGGCCGCGGAATCGACGAGCGCGTCGGCCGCACCGCCGGCCGCCGCCACCCAGGTCAAGAAGATCGCCTTCTTCGGTTTCTGGAAGTCGAACTCGTTCACCCAGGCAGTCCTGCAGGGCGTCCAGACCGCGGCAGCCTCGGCCGGAGCGGAGGTCGTCGACCTCACGACCCCAACCTACGACGCGGCCGCCCAGACGAAGGCCGTGCAGGACGAGACGGTCAAGGGTGATGCGCAGATGTACGTGCTGCTCGCCGACGACTCGGTCGGCATGGCGACCGCCGCGAAGGAGGCCATCGCCAAGGGGATCACGGTCGTCGCGGCCTTCACGCCGCTCGGGCCCAGCTTCGACACCCTCGAGCCGCAGGTGGACGGTCTGATCGTCGTAGGCGAGACGCCGGTGGCGAACGGCAAGGTGCTCGCCGAGCTGGCGATCAAGGCGTGCGGTTCGCTCAACCCCTGCAACGTCGCCTACCTCGAGGGCCTGAAGGCCCTTCCGCTGGACAACGCGCGCACGAAGTCGTTCCTGAGCACGCTTGCCGCAGGCGACCCGAATGCCAAGGTGGTCGCCGACGTCGAGGGTGGCTACACCCCGGACCAGGGCAAGAAGGCCGCCCAGGACGCCTTGCAGCGTAATCCCGACATCAACGTGATGGTCGGCTCGTCCCAGGCGATCATCGGCGCCGAGAGCGTCGTGGACGTGACCAAGGTCAAGCTGATTGGGAACGGCTCCTCGCAGGAGGCGTTCGCCGCGGTCAACTCCGGCAAGTGGTTTGCCTTGTACAACATGGACGTCGTGGGGCTGGGGTCGAAGGCGGTCGAGATGGGGCTGGCTGTCTCCTCGGGCCAGAGCAGCGTTCGCTCCTTCGATACGCAGACCCTGCGCGACCCGCACGGGACGAAGGACGTCATCGCGAACTACACGCCGGCCTACTCCGACCTCAAGTAGCACGGCGATGGCCGAGACTTCGTCTCGGGCGATCGAGGTTGGGGGCGCGATGAGCGCTCCCTACCTCGTGGTCCGCGCACGGAACATCGTGAAGTCGTTCGGCGCGACCCGCGCCGTGCGCGGCGTCAGCCTCGACATTCCCGCCGGATCGATCGTCGGCTTGGTCGGCGAGAACGGAGCGGGAAAGTCCACCTTCGCTCAGGTGATCGCCGGCGTCTACGCCCCGGATGACGGTGTCGTGGAGATCGCCGGCCAGATCCGGCACCTGCGAGATCCTCACGAGGGCCTCAGGGCCGGCGTCTCGCTCATGGCTCAGGAGATCGCGCTCGTGCCCGGGGCGACGGTGGAGGAGAACGTGCTGCTCGGCAGCCTTCCCAGGCACGGGCCCTTCCTGGACCGCGGAGCGATGCGGCGTCGCTACCGGGAGCTGGCCGAGCTCAGCCAGTTCGATCTCGATCCCGACGCACCGGTCTCCCGCCTGCGGATCGCGGACCAGCAGAAGGTCGAGATCATGCGGGCGCTGTCGCATGACGCTCTTCTCGTCGTCATGGACGAGCCTGCCGCGGCGTTGACGGCCGACGAGGTCGAACGTCTGCACCGCTCCATCCGAGAGATGAGTCGCCGTGGGACGGCAGTGCTCCTCATCTCCCACTTCCTCGAGGAGGTCCTCGAGCTCACGAGCCATGTCGCGATCATGCGCGAGGGGGAGCTCGTCCGACAGGGCCCCACCGCCGATGAGACCGTCGAGACGCTGGTGGCGGCCATGGTCGGTCGGGCACTGGCCACCGGCTACCACGAGCGCAAGGATCAAGCCACCGGCCCGGTGCGTCTGTCGGTTCGCGGCCTGACCCGCCCCGGGGTCCTGAAGGACGTCTCGTTCGATGTCCGCAGCGGCGAGATTCTCGGGCTTGCCGGCCTGATCGGCGCCGGCCGCTCGGAGATCGCCCGCTGTATCTACGGCGCCGACGAACGCACCGCCGGGGACGTCACGGTCGACGGAGTGGCAGCGAACGCGTTCCACCCGGCCGAGGCGATCGCCAAAGGGATCTTCATGGTCCCGGAGAGCCGGAAGGAGCAGGGCCTGGTCCCCGGGTCGTCGATCACCGACAACGTGACCCTCTCGACACTGCGGAGATACTCGCGCGGCGGCTGGATGGACCGCAGAGTCTTGGACGCTCGTGCGTCCAAGCTGGCCCAGGACGTGGACCTGCGGTTCCAGTCGGTGAGCCAGCACGTCGGCACTCTCTCAGGAGGGAACCAGCAGAAGATCCTCTTCGCTAGAGCGCGCGACGTGGAGCCGAAGGTGCTCATCGTCGACGAGCCGACCCGCGGGGTCGATATCGCCGCAAAACGTGCTATCCACGCCAAGCTGGCGGAGCTCGCCGCGGACGGGATGGGGATTCTGTTCATCTCAAGCGAGATCGAGGAGATCCTCGGCGTCTGCAGCCGCGTCCTCGTGATCCATCGCGGCCAGGTGCACGCCGAGTTCAGAGCCCCCTACCGACAGGAGGACGTTATCGCGGCCTTCTTCGGCCAGAGTGTGAGCAGCATATGATCGAGCGTCTCCGGAGCTACGGGATTGTCGCAGTCTTCGGGACGCTGTTCCTGCTGCTGGCGCTGACCTCCCGGTCGTTCTTCTCGTTCGCCAACGCCGCGAACATCCTGGACCAGTCCTCGATCCTGCTGATCTTCGCGGCCACGACCACCATCTGCATCATCGCCGGCGTGTTCGACCTCTCGATCGCCGCGGTGGCGACGGCGTCCGCCATCCTGACCGTGACCGCCGTCAACCTCTTGGGACCCGCTTGGGGCGCCGTGGCCGGCGTCGGCTTCGGAGCGCTGCTCGGCCTGGTCAGCGGTCTCGCCATCACGGCCACTGGCGTCAACTCGTTCATCGGCACGCTGGCGACCTCGTTCACGTACCGCGGGCTCGGGCTCATCCTGGCCAGCGGCGGCCTCGTGACGATCGGCGACCAGGCTGCGGCGGACCTGCTCCAGCGCATCACGGAGGACACCTACCTCGGGCTCAAGGGTGTCGTTTGGATCGCCGCCGCCTTTGTCGCGATCACGGGGATCCTCCTGGAGTTCACGATCTTCGGCAAGATGGTGTACGCGGTAGGAGGGAACCGTCGCGCCGCGTTCCTCGCCGGTATCCGCACCAAGCGCGTTCTGGTCGCGTGCTACACCCTCTCCGGGCTCGGCGCTGGTCTGGCGGGCGTGCTCTACGTGGGTCAGTACGGATCTGGCGCGACGAACGCCTACTCGGATACCTTCGCCTTCACGGCGATCGCCGCGACCGTCGTCGGCGGTGTCAGCATCTTCGGAGGCTCCGGCGCCGTCTGGCGCGGCTCCCTCGGCATCCTGACGTTCGCCCTGATCGGCAACGGGCTCAACCTCCTCGGCGTCGACACGACCTACCAGCTCACCATCCTCGGCTTGCTCATCTTCCTAGCCGTCGCGGCCGACCAGATCTTCCGTCGCTCGGAACGGATATAGAGCCTTATGCACGAGCGATCTGCTGCTGGGCACGGCGTACGTGGGCAGGCCGTCACCGGTCGTCGACCGCGGTGGTCTCCGAGCGTCGACGAGATCCATCCGGGGGGCGAGTGATGCTCCGGCCCGCGCTTCTCGCCGCCTCACGCTCGCCCGGCGCCCGGCGCTTCGTCCAGTCCTTTCCCCCGAGCCGGACCCTGGCCAGGCGCTTCGTGGCGGGTGACACGGTCGAAGACGCCCTGCGCACCGCCGGCGACCTCGTGGACGCCGGGCTGCTGGTCACGGTGGACCACTTGGGCGAGGCTATCACGGACCGCGGGCAGGCGCACCGAACTGTCGCGTCATACCACAAGCTCATCGACGGGTTGGCCGGCGCGGGCCTGGCGGCACGGGCCGAGGTATCGGTGAAGCTATCCGCTCTCGGGCAGTCCCTTCCGGACGCAGGCGAGTCGTTCGCCCTCGAGCGTGCGTTCGAGATCGCCCGCGCGGCCGATGCCGGTGGCGTCCTGGTCACCCTCGACATGGAGGACCACACCACCACCGACAGCACGCTCCGCATCCTGCGACAGCTGCGCGCGGAGGTTCCGTCCGTGGGTTGTGCCCTGCAGGCTGCCCTCCACCGGACACAGGACGATGTCCGCGCTCTCGCCACCGCCGGAAGCCGCGTCCGGCTGACCAAGGGTGCGTACCGCGAGCCGGCTCAGCTTGCGCATCAACGAGCCGCGGACATCGATGCCGCCTACGTGAGCGCGCTTGAGATCCTCATGCGCAGCGATGCTCGTCCGCTGGTCGCCACCCACGATCCCGCCCTCATAACCGCCGCGATCCGACTGGCCCAGGAGGTCCGTCGCCCGCCGGGCTCCTTCGAGGTGCAGATGCTCTACGGCGTCCGCCCCGTGGAGCAGCGGCGACTCGCGGCGAGCGGGCTCGACGTCCGGGTCTACGTGGCGTTTGGGGTCGACTGATATGCCTACGTCATGCGCCGCCTCGCCGAGCGTCCCGCGAATCTGGGCCTCTTCGTGCGCGCCCTGGTGTCTGGGAGCTGACCGTTCATGTCGACTGCCCCAGGGTCGTTGATCATCCACAACGCTCTCGTCTTCGACGGGACGCATGAGGATCTGGTCGCGGGGGACATCCGGATCGACGCAGGGCGGATCGTCGAGATCGGCTCCGTGCCCCGCCTGGATCTGCCGAGTCTGGATGCCGCCGGAAGCGTCGTGACGCCGGGTTTCATCGACTGTCACTTCCACGCCTACGGGATCAGCCTCGACCTGCTCGAGATGGAAGGCAGCCGGGCGAGCTACGTCGCCCTGAAAGGCGCCGCCCGGCTGACCCGGGCCTTGCGCCGTGGCTTCACGACCGTGCGAGATCCCGCGGGTGGCGACATCGGTCTCGCCCGTGCCCTTGACGAGGGGCTGGTGCACGGTCCGAACTACTTCTTCGCGGGTCCCGCTCTGAGCCAGACCGGTGGCCACGGGGACGGTCGTCACGCCCACCTCGATCTCGCGGCCCACTCACACCACAGTGTCGAGGTCGTCGACGGCGTCGACGGCCTCCGCGTTGCGGTGCGCGAGCGCCTCCGAACCGGCGCCCATTTCATCAAGCTCATGGCGTCCGGGGGTGTTGTCTCACCCGCGGATCCGATCCGGGTCCCGCAGTACAGCCCCGAGGAGATCCGGGCGGTCGTGGATGAGGCGACCAGACGCGGGTCATACGTGGCCGCCCATGCCTACTCGCCCGAGGCGATTCGGCATGCGGTCACAAACGGCGTGCGGTCCATCGAGCATGGGAACCTGCTGGACGACGCGACGGCGCGCCTCATGGCTGAGCGGGGCACCGTGCTCGTCCCGACCCTTGTCACGTACCAGGCCATGGCCGAGCACGGGAAGGCATTCGGAATGACGTCGGTCGGGCTCGAGAAGAACGCCCTTGTGCTGGAGGCCGGCAAGACCGCGATCGAGCGCGCTACTCGGTCGGGAGTTCTGGTTGGCTTCGGCACCGACCTGATGGGCGGTCTCGAGAGCGAGGAGCTCCGGGGGCTGGAGATTCAGCATGAGGTGCAGGGGACCCTCGAGCTTCTGAGGAGCGTGACCTCACGCAATGCCGCCATCCTCGGTGACGACCGCTACGGCCGGATCGGCATCGGGGCCGCCGGAGATATCCTCATCCTCGGAGGGGATCCGTTCTCCAACCCGAGCGTGTTGTGGCAAGCGGCTCCGGGACGTCGTGTCGTGAAGGCCGGCGTCCTGGTCGCCTGAGGGAGGGACCTGCCGTCATGCGTCTGGAACCAGGGAGTTCCGTGCTCGATCGTGATCAGGTGAGCGTCGAGCGTCCTCGGGGCGGTCGGGCGGTGAAGGGCGAGAGCCTGCGCGAGCAGGTCGTGAGATCGCTTCGGTGGTCGATCTTCACCGGGGAGCTCCCGCCAGGGGACAGGTTCTCGGTTCCGGCGCTGTCAGAGCAGTTCGGAGTGTCTCCGACGCCGGTGCGTGAGGCAGTGCTCGACCTGGTTCAGCAAGGACTGGTCGTGGCCCTGCCGAACCGAGGTTTCGAGGTCGTCGCCCCGTCGATGGAGTACCTCCGGCAGGCCATGCAGGTACGCCGCCTCGTGGAGATCCCGACGATGTGCGATATCGCGCGCACGGTGTCGCCCGAGGAGATCCGGCCTCTGCGTCAGCTGGCCGACTCGATCATGCAGTCGGCCAGGGGCGGCGACCTCAAGGGCTTCGTCGAGACGGACTACGAGTTCCACTGGCAGCTGACCGGCCTGTGCGGCAACCACGTCCTCACCGAGCTCATCGAGGAGATGCGCTCGAGAGCCCGTGTGGTCGCCGTTCCGGCGATCGCGCGGCAAGGCGTGCTCACCGAGACCGCCCAGGAGCACCTGGACCTGCTGACCGCCATGCTGGAGCGCGATCTGGCCGCAGTCGAGCGCGTCACGGTTGCCCACATGGAGCGCACGTTCGAAGGACTGAAGGCCGCCGCCAGCGACGTGTCCGTGGCGGCGCGTTGACGGATCACTGATCACCCGGCGGCGGGGTCAATGGCCGACGCCGCCGCCGGCTGGGCGTGGCGGCCACGGCGCGGCGCGAGGCTCGATACCCGCCGGGTCACGGCAAGGACGGCGTCGACATCTGAGGTCCGCATGACGGAGGTACCGTCGGGCCGACTCCTCTCGCCCCCGACCAGACTGATCCGTCAGGTACCGAGGCTCGGCCACGCGTTCATCGCCCTGAGATCGTCCGGGGACCCGCCGTGGATTGGTCGAAGGTGGAGCCCGCCATCAACGAGGAGTTCCGCGCCTGTGACGTACGACGCCAGGTGGTCGGAGAGAAGGAAGACAGCGGCCGGGGCGATCTCGTCGGGCCTCGCCTCGCGCCCCAACGGGACCTCTTCGACAGCCCGCGAGCGCTGTGCCTCTCCGAGGTCGGCGATGAACGGTGTGTCCGTTGCGCCCGGCGTCACGAGGTTCGCTCGAATGCCGAATGGGGCAAGCTCGACCGCCATGACCTCGAGATGCGCCCGGAGGGCCGACTTGGACGCCCGATAGGCCGTCTCCCCCGGCTGCGCGCTCACCGTGGCGGTCGAGCCGACGAGGACGATGGCGCCGCGGCCTGTGACGATGAACCGCCGAGCGGCGGAGCGGCACAGGTAGATGCAGCCGAGCACATTTGCCGCAAACGTGCTCTCGAGCGCGCTCGCCGACAAGCGGGTGATCGACTCATTCAACCTGATCGCGGCAGCATTAACAAGGAGGTCGAGGCCGCCGAGCGACGTCTCGGCCGTGGAGACGAGCCTCTCCGCTCCCCGCTCTGTCGAGATGTCGCCGCGGATGTGCACAGCCCGTCGGCCCCGAGCGCGGAGCGCATCGAGGGCGCCGTGGTCGTCGCCGCGACTCACGATCGCGACGTCCACGCCTTCGTCGGCCAGGGCCTCGGCGATCGCGCGACCGATGCCCGATGATCCGCCCACGACCAGCGCGCGACGACCCTCGAGGTCGGCATCCATGGCGTCCGAGGTTTCCGGCCTATCCGATGATCGGGGGTGGCTCGACCCCGATCTCGCGTGCGGCGGCGACGAGCGAGGTCCACGTCGGCGGATCGACGGGCACGCTGGAGGCCGCTCGCGCCATCGCCCGCTCTCTGTCGCCTGGCATGAGGACCGGCCGCGCCGGGTCGATCGGGCGGGACGAGCGGATGTGATCCCCGAGCCCGGCGGCGAGGCCGGCGAATTCGTCGTTCGGATCGATCGCGATCAAGGCCAGGTTGCTGCCCACTCGGCGCGTGTCATCGACCGCGTCCCCGGCAAGGAGCGTTGCGAGAACCTCAACGAGGAGCCCGAGTGCGGTGCCGCGGTACCCGAGGTCCCCGCCAAGTGGCTGGATCGCACCTCGCGGGGACGCATACAACACGCCGGGGTCCGTGGTCGGCCGACCGTCGGCATCACGGAGCATCCCTTCGGGCGCCTGGAGGCCGCGGTGGCGCAGGCTCCGGATGACGCCCTCGGCCGTGGCGGCCGTGGAGAAGTCGGCGACGACCGGGTCGTCACCGGCGACCGGCCACGCGACCGCGAGCGGGTTCGTCGCGATGCGCCCGTCCCGACCTCCGAATGGGGCGACCCAGTGACCGGAGGGCGAGCCGCTACAGGCGACGACTGCGACGAATCCGCTCCGTGCCAGTCGCTCCGCGTATGCGCCCACCCGACCGGTATGCCCGAGGCACCGGCCGACCGCCATCGCGAGCCCGAGCTCGCGAGCCCGCGGCACCAGCGCGTCGGCCATCTCCGTCCCGGCGACCTGACCGAACGCCCGGCGGCCATCCACGGCCAGCTGCCCTGGACGCCGGGCCTCGATCACCGGTCGCGCGGCGGGGTCGATCTCGCCCCGCCGGATCTCATCGATATACTGCGGGAGCCGGATGATGCCGTGCGACCGCAGCCCCATCGAATCCGCCTCGAGGAGGTGATCGACGACGATGCGCGCGTTCACAGGGGTCGCCCCACGCCCCTCGAGGAGCCGGATCGCGAGGGCGTGCAGCGCATCGCGAGCGACCTGGCGCTCGCCGACCATCGCATCGGTGGTCATGACGTGGGCACCACGACGGCCTTGCCGGAAACGCGTTTCTGCCGGATGGCCGCGATCGCGTCGTTGATCGCGGCGAGAGGCCAGCTGGAGATCGGCGGGGTCCTGATCGAGCCGGTTGCCGCGAGCTCCACGACGTGCTGGAGATCGGTCCGCGAACCCGATCGGACACCCCTGATCGAGAGCTCCTTTCGCGACAGGGGCGCAAGCGTGTATCCGGGCGCCGGCCCATACGCGGCGGCGACGATCACGCCTCGCGGGCCGAGGTGCTCGATGGCCCACGGAACGACCTCCGGGGCAGCCGCGCAATCGACGACGACCCCTGGTTGCTCAGCGATCTCGTCGAGAGATGCCACGACGGCGTGACCGAGGCCCTCGAGCGTCGCCCGTCGGGCCGCGCTCGGCTGGACGACGACGAGGCGGCGTCCTTCGTGCCGGAGCAGCTCTGCCACGAAGAAGCCCACGGGCCCTCCTCCCACGACCACGGCCACGTCGTCCCGGTCGGTCTCGAGGGCGATCCGGACACTGTTCGCCGCGGTCGCGCCGGCGTCAACGAGCGACGCCGCCTCGAGTGCCCCGAGGCCGGCCGGCAGTGCCAGAGCCTGGGAGGTGCGGATCACCATCCGCTCCGCGAAACCGCCCTGAAGGCGCAGCACGCCGCTGATACCACGCAGGTCGACGCAGAGTCGTTCGTCTCCCGCGCCGCAGAGCGCGCAGCTCCCGCAGCCGACGAAGAGCGACAGCGTGACGAGGCGGCCGATCCAGTCGCCATCGGCTCGCGAACCGGCGGCGACGACCCGGCCAACCGGTTCGTGGCCGAGGACGAACGGCGGCTCCGGCCGGTACGAGGTCCCCTCGATGATGTGGAGATCGGTGCCGCAGATCCCGCAGGCGAGAACCTCGAGCAGCAGCTCACCCGGTCCGGGTTGCGGGTCGTCGAGGACGTCGACGCGGAGTCCAGCCGTGGGAATCTCGTCAAGAAGCGCAGCCCGCATCAGCGGGTCTCCCGCCTGCAGGCGTCGACGAATGCCGCGTAGGCCGGCATCGTCGCCCTGATCGCGGTTCGCGGGCCTGGCCAGCCGAAGAGGTCCCATGCGATCGCGAGCCCGCGACCGGCGAGTTTGCGGGCGATCGCCTCGAGATCGAGAACCCCGAGCCCGGGCGGGAAGTGGAGCTCGGGGGTCGCGGCGTCGCTGTCGGCAAAGTGGACGTGGTTGATCGCGCCGAGGATTTCATCGTCGATCTCGGCCATGAAGCCGGGTCCGAGTGCGACGGCGAAGTGGCAGAAATCGAGGCAGATGCCGGACCCGACCGAGGCGAGCGCCCGCGCGAGCTGTGCCAGGCGGCGGTGGGCGAGCGCCCAGGTGAACGGGTGGCATTCGACCGAGATCACCGGGGGGTCGGCAAGCCCCGAGACCTGCCGCGCCTGGTCGATACATCGGGCCAGGGTGTCGGATGCTCGTGGGAGCTCGTCAGCCTCAGCCAGGCGCCCCTCGTAGATCAGGAGCCGCGGCGACCCCATCGCCGCGGCCAGCCGGAGCTGAAGGGCAAGCGCCCGCGCCGTCGCTTCGAAGGCCTCCGATCCCCCAAACGGGTCGAACGACGGATCCGCGACCGCATTCAGCGTCCCGACGCGAAGGCCATGGCGTCGCACGAGTTCACCCGCTGCTTCGGCATGCCGCTCGAAGATCGGGACGCCCGGCATCCCGGGTCCGAGGTGATCGAGATGGACCTCGATCGCATCGAATCCGAGGCCGAGGATCGTCGTCGTGGCCGTCTCCAGGTCGTCACGCATCAGCACGACCGACATCCCGATCCGGAGGCCTGCGTCCGGAGCAGGACTCATCGGGCCGTGCCCCCGAGCGGCTGGAGGACCTCCGCGACGCGTTGGCCCACCTCGGCGATCCGCGCCTCGTCAAAGCGACTCGACGGTCCCGAGACGCCGACCGCCCCGATGACCGAGGTGCCGATCCGAAGCGGGGCCGCGACGCAGGTGACCCCCTCGAACGTCTCGTCGAGATCGATCGCATATCCCCTGGCGCGCGCGCGATCGAGCTTCTCGCGCAGCTCGATCGGACCGCGGGCGGCCTTGTCGGTGCCGCCCACGAACTGGATTCGGGCCAGCTCTGCATCGAGCGCTCGTTCGTCGAGCGCCGAGAGGTAGGCCTTGCCAAGGGCCGATGCGTGCATCGGCCGGACCGTGCCCAGCCGCTCGCGGACCGCCACGAGATGAGTCGACGGAAAGAACGCCAGGTAGACCATCGCCCCGTTCGCCGGAACGGCCATCATCGTGGCCTCGCCGAACTGATCGCGCAGTTCACGCAGGACCGGGTCGACCTGTTCGCTCCAGTCGGCGTGATCGTCGTGACTCTGGATCAGTGCGTAGAACCGTGCCGGGACGGTGGCGTACTCCTTGGTTCGGGCATCGCGCGTGACGTATCCGGTCCCCTCGAGCTCGTGCAGCAGACGAAGGGCGGTGCTCCGGTTCACGCCGAGAGCCCGGGCGATGTCCGACGCGCTCTTCGCGCCCTGGGCGAGCTCTCCGAGCGCGAGAAACGCCCGTTGGATGGGGCTCACCGTGGGTTGAAGCGTCCGCTCCTGCGCGACCGCGATCGAGAGTCCAGGTTTGACCATGTGCTCCTCGTCGTGAGGCGTGCCCCGCCGCAGTCGTCTGGCATCGGCCCGCTGACATCTTCGACGCCGGCGGCCCAACCGTCTCGGTGCCTCCGGGCTGCCCCGAAGCTTGCTCGCCTCGTATCGATGACAATACAGTACGCAACATGGTATGACTAGTGCAACAACGAAACTGCCGGTGATCCACGGATTCTGTATTGACAAGCTGCGCCAGCTCTGTAGACTCCGGTCACGCTTGTGATGCGCGGCGCAATGTGTTGCGAAATATGCAACATAGGCTTGCGCAGAGGGCTGGACCGCGGTAGAGGGCGTGACGTGTTCCCGGGCGACTGGAAGCCAGCTGACGAGCCGGGACGTCTCAGCCTCGGCGCTGCGGCCCACTGCCTGACCGAGCAGTAGTTGTTGGGGTCACGGAGGAGGGCGAAATGCACCGGACAGGCAGACTTCGGTTGCTCGCCGCTGGGGCGACCATCGTCCTGGTGGCAGCGGCCTGCGGCACAAGCTCCACGCCGTCGGCGTCGAGCGCATCGGGTGGCGGCACGGGCAACAAGCCGACGATCTACATCATCGCCCCGAGCCTCACTGATCCCTTCTGGCAGACGCAGAAGAACGGGGCCGATCAGGCTGCCAAGGACTTCAACGCGAACGTCGTCTTCCAGGCGCCGGCGCAGGACACCGGCGACACCGGAATGGAGCAGCTCGCCCGGGCGGCCATCGCCGCCAAGCCGGAGGGCATCGCGATCGACTACACCTCGAAGACGATGGAGGCGGTGACGAAGGCGGCACTCGACGCCGGGATCAGGGTCGTCCTCTACAACAACAACCGGTTCGAGGGCGAGAATGCCCCATCGGATCCGCGGATCAGGAGCCTTGCCTTCGTCGGCCAGAACGAGGCCGTCTCGGGCGAAATCCTCGCCACGACCTTCCTGCCGAATCTCAAGACGCCCGGCTGCAAGGCGCTCATCATCAACCCCTTCCCGTCCGCATTCGTGCTCACCCTCCGCGGTGACGGCATCAAGAGGGCCCTTGATGCCAATGGCTTCAAGTACGAGGATCTCGCGGCGACCGGGGATCAGCAGCAGAATCTCTCGCTCATCAGCGCGAAGCTCCAGCAGGACCCGTCGATCTGCGCGATCTTCGGTCTTGGCAACCCCGCGGCGAACCCGGCCGCCAAGTACGTGTCGGACAACAAGCTCTCGATCCCGGTCGCGACGTTCGACGTCGGCAAGGAGGCTGCCGACTGGATCGAGAAAGGCACACTGACGATGGCGATCAACCAGCAGCCGTTCCTCCAGAGTTACTACGCAGTCTCCAATCTCACGAACCAGATCAACTACTCGCTCCAGCCCGCGAACATCGACACGGGCACGTCCATCGTCACCAAGGACAACATCGCGACGATCAAGGCCTGCATTGCAGCTGGCCGCTGCTGACCACTCCTCCTGCTCCGGCCCGTGGGGTTTGGCCCATGGGCCGGAGCTATTGGGCCCGATCTCATCCTCACACGAGGAGCGTGAGCGCGTGACCTCCTCCCAGGCGTCGGCGGTTCCCCCGCCGACGGTCTCCGCAGTGCCACCGGGTTCCGGCCGCAACACCGCCCGACGGTCAACTGGCATCGGTCTTGTTGGTCGCATCCTGAGGATGCGCGAGCTTGGACCCGCGGTCGGGCTGATCGTTGTCGTCAGCTTCTTCAGCATCCTTTCGGGCAACCTGTGGTCCCCGAACAGCCTCACGGCCATCTCAAGCGTCGCGTCGACCGTCGGAATCGTGTCGGTCGGCGTCACGCTCCTGATGATCTCCGGCGAATTCGACCTGTCCGTCGGGCAGCTCTACGCGTTTACCCCGATCGTGTGGGGGATCCTGTTCGTGTCCAACGGTTTGAACGAATGGGTTGCCCTGGCGATCGCACTTGCCGCGGCAGTCTTCGTCGGCGGCGTGAACGGCTGGGTCACGACCTACTTCCGCATCCCGTCGTTCATCACGACGCTGGGCATGCTCTTCGTCCTGCAGGGGTTGAACAACCTGCTCATCAGCGGAAACCAGCTCACGGCATTCGAGGACCATCCGACGATGACGGTGCTCGGCGCACGGCTCGGCGACACGCCGTTCTACATGCCGCTCATCTGGATGGTGGGGGTCGCACTCGTCGCCTGGTTCGCCCTGACAAGAACCCGCTACGGCAACTGGGTCTTCGCCACGGGCGGTCGGGCGGGGCCCGCGAAAGCGATGGGCGTGCCGATCGATCGGGTGAAGCGGACGAACTTCATCTTCTGCTCGCTGCTCGCCGGGCTGGCCGGCTGCATGCAGTTCGCCTACCTCAGGGGCGTGACGCAGGCGCAGGGCGACAAATACGAGCTCCTCGCCATCACCGCCGCGGTCCTCGGCGGAACCTCACTCTTTGGCGGCGTCGGGACGGTCGTCGGCTCGATCATCGGAGCGTTCCTGCTGGCGTCGATCGCAATCGGCCTCGTCCTCATCGGGGCGCCCGGCTCGTTCTACGTGACCTTTATCGGGCTGATGCTCGTCCTGGTCGTCATCGCGAACGTCCGGCTGCACCGCTTCGGGAACGTCGGATGAACGAGGATGCTTCGCTCGGCCCATCGATCTCGCCGGTCGCTGCCGAGGCGGAGACTGGCCCGACCGACAACCGGTCCGTCCACGCCGGGCACGTCGACCGTCCCGTCGAGCCGGTCTTCGAGTTGCGCGGTGTGTCGCACAGCTACGGCCGCAACCGGGTCATCTTCGATGTCGACCTCGCGGTCTGGCCAGGCGAGGTGGTCGCGCTCGTCGGCGACAACGGCGCGGGCAAGTCGACCTTGCTCAAGATTCTGGCGGGCTACCAGCAACCGACGAGTGGCTCGCTCCGGTTCATGGGCCGCGACGTCAGCTTCGGATCGCCAGCCGACGCACGGGCGCTCGGCATCGAGGCTGTCTACCAGGATCTAGCGATCATCGACCTGCTGAGCCTGTGGCGAAACTTCTTCCTCGGCAAGGAGATCGTTCGGCACGTTGGACCTGTGAAGCTCCTTCGTCGGCACGAGATGCGGACGATCTGCCAGGAGGCGCTTGCCGATCTGGGCCTCACGCGTATCCGCTCGACGGACGATCCGGCGGCGGCTCTCTCCGGCGGCGAGCGCCAGTCGGTCGCGATCACGCGTGCGCTTCACTTCGGCGCGCGGTTGCTCCTCCTCGACGAGCCGACAGCCGCGCTCTCGGTCCGCGAGACGCGGAACGTCCTCGCCTCGATCCGCCGCGCTCGCGACCATGGACTCGGAGTGCTCTACATCGACCACAACATGGGTCACGTCCTGCCGGTCGCAGATCGGATCGTCCTGCTCGAGCTCGGCCGCGTGGTGCGGGTGATCGAGCGCGGGCAGATGGACGAGGACGAGCTCGCCGATCTCGTTGCGGCCAGCCATCGGTCATCCGACTCGTGAGCCGCTCAATTCGAATCACCCAGCAAGAGGAGGACCGATGGACAAGCTCGTCATCACCGTCACGTGCGACTCGTCGATGTCATACCCCGGTAACCCGTACATGCCGCCGATCGAGGACGTCGAGACGATGGCGGCCCAGTACATCGGCGCGGTCAACGCTGGGGCGAGCCTGGTCCACCATCACGGTGTGCACTATCTTGAACCCGAGATTCAGGCCGATGGCCGAAGGCTCTCGAGGACCGACGTTGACGGGTGGCGTCGGATCACCGAACTCATCCGAGACAAGGTCGACCCGATCATCCAGTTCGGCATCGCGAGCGCCAGACTCGACGAGAAAATCGGGCTCATGGCGCTCAAGCCTGAGATGATGTCCTACGCGTTCAACGTCCACGACGAGTACTTCCGCCCGGACCCCGCATACCCTGCGAACGAACTGTATGCCCTCCATCCGCGGAGCGAACTCGCGGCGTTCTCGCGGGCGGCGCTGCAGCATGGCGTCAAGCCTGAAGTGGAGTCGTTCTACACGGGTGCGTTCTGGAACATCGAGTTCATCCGCCGCCAGGGACTCCTGATCGACCCGGTGTGGACCACCCTGTTCCTCGGCTGGCAGGGCGGCGCCTGGACGCCCCCCACGCACGAGTCGCTCCTCTACCTGGTCCACCACCTGCCGGCCAATGTGAACTGGAACGTGAGTGTCATGGACCCCGCGACGCAGTGGAAGCTGCTCCCCCTGGCGATCGCCATGGGTGGGCATGTCCGGGTCGGCTGGGAGGACAACCCGTACCTTCCCGATGGGTCGATCGCGCGCGAGAACGCCCAGCTCGTCGAGGTCGTCGTCCGGATGGCGCGCGAGATCGGGCGCGAGGTCGCGACGCCCGCGGAGGCTCGACGGATCGTCGGCGTACCAGTCGAACCGCGCACCGTCGAATGACCGCGGGCGAATGACCGCGGGCCACCTTCCTCGGCGATGACGGAGGACGACGTCCTCGCGCTCTTCGAGCGCGTCTCGAACATCGGACGCTGGGGTCTCGAAGACGAGCGGGGCACGCTCAACCTGATCACGGCGGAGAAGCGACGAGCTGCGCTCGCTCTGTCGCGCAGCGGTCGAGTCGTCCCTCTGGGCCGGCCACTCATCACGCTCGGCAGCGCGCAGCGTCCGCCGAGCGCCGTGCACGCCATGATCTCGCTCGGCTCCGACGAGATCTCAGCCCAGGATCTCCTCGTGGTGAGCCCGCACGGCTTCGAGATGACGCACCTCGACGCCGTCGGTCACGGCTTCTACGGTGGACGAGCGTGGAACGGTCGGCTCGTGGCAGAGATCTACGCGCGCGACGGTCTCCGGTTCGGCGCCATCACCGCGGCAGAGGAGGGGATCGTCACCCGGGGCGTCCTGCTCGATGTCGCGGCTGTGCGCGGGGTCGACCACCTTGAGCGTGGCGACGGCGTCACGGCCGGTGACCTCGAGCGCGCGGAGGCCATCGCCTCGGTGCGGGTCGAGCCCGGCGACGCGGTCGTCGTCCGGACCGGCCTCGGGCTCCGCGTGCAACGCGGAGGCATCGACGCCCCGGATCTGCGGGAGGGGGTGCTGCCCGACGTGATCACCTGGCTTCGGGATCGCGACGTCGCTGTCTACTCGGGCGACTGCATCGAGCGGTTGCCGTCGGGATACCCGCGCATCCCGCTCCCGCTCCACCAGATCGGCATGGTCGCCATGGGCCTCACGTTCCTCGACAACCCGGACGTCGAGGTCCTCGCCGACGCGTGTCGTGTCGAACGTCGGAACGACTTCCTCTTGGTCGTCGCCCCGCTGAGGCTCCCGGGCGGGACGGCAAGCGCCGTCAATCCGCTCGCCATCTTCTGAACGGAGGGCACCATGGTTGCGCCACGCCCACGCCTCGGCGCGTGGCTGATGATTCCGGATCCGATCGTCGTCGAGGCCGCCGCGCTGGCCGGCTTCGACTGGGTCGGGATCGACCTGCAGCATGGCACGTGGGATCTCGGTCTCGCGTTCCGGGGGATCCAGCTCCTCGATGCCCTCGGTGTGCCGTCGGTCGTGCGGATCGGTCGCGATGACCTCGCCGATCTCCCCCGTGTCTGCGATCACGGGGCGGGCGGCGTCGTCGTGGCGATGGCGACCGATCCCGATCTCATGGCCCGCGCGGTCGCGATGGCGCGGTACCAGCCGGAGGGAGAACGGAGCTTCGGCAGCCGGCGCTACGGGATGGGCACCGCCTCGGTGACCGCGACTGAGGTTCGACCGGCGGTGTATGCGATGATCGAGGACCGGCGCGGTTTCGAGGCGGTTGAGATGATCGCCGCGGTGCCGGGCCTCGCCGGGCTCCATGTGGGGCCGGTCGACCTCGCCCTCGGGCTCGGAATCGGGCCGGACCCAGCGGGTCCCGTCTACGAAGCCGCGCTCCGTCGGATCCGTGCGGCCGCGCACACCGCCGGGATCACGGCCGTCCTCCATGCCGTGCGGGGTCACGAGGTAGATGCCCGCGCCGCGGACGGATTCGACGAGTTCGTCCTGCCGGCGGATGTCGGGCTGCTCCGGGATGCGTTCAGCGCGGAGCTCGCCGCCGCCCGGGGCGGAGGCACCGAGTCGTACGGCCCCTGCGGGAGGCGATGATGAGGATCGCCCGCGTCGATCTAGACGGGCGGCCCCGACTCGGGGTCGTCGCCGGGCGCGACGTCCTGCTCCTCGACGCCGGGCGTTCAGGAGCCGCCGGCGACGACGTTGCTGGTCTCGCGGGTCGCCCCGATGTCTCCGACGCCCTTGCCCGGATCGCTCGTGGCGATGCTCCCCCCGATCAACGCATTCCGCTCGAGGCGGCGCAGATCCTTGCGCCGGTGGCGCGTCCTGGCAAGGTCGTCGCGATCGGGCTCAACTACGTCGACCACGCCAGGGAGGCAGAGCAGGCGCCCCCCTCGAGCCCCCTCGTGTTCGCGAAGTTCCCGAGCGCGATCATCGGGCCCGATGAGCCGATCAGGTTCGACCGGGGCGTCACGGGGGCCGTGGATTTCGAGGCGGAACTCGCGGTCGTCATCGGACGCCGAGCCCGCGGAGTCGATGCCGCAACTGCACTCGATTACGTTCTCGGCTACACGTGCTGCAACGACGTGTCGGCGCGCGACCTCCAGTTCTCTGACGGTCAGTGGGTTCGCGCCAAGAGCCTTGACACATTCTGCCCACTGGGTCCGTGGGTGGTGACTCCCGACGAGATCTCGGATGTCCAGGCGCTCGGGATTCGCTGCACCGTATCGGGGGAGGTCATGCAGAATGCCTCGACTGCGGACATGTTCTTCGGCGTCGCGGAGCTCATCGCGAGGCTGTCACAATCCTTCACTCTCGGGCCTGGCGACGTGATTGCGACCGGGACGCCACCGGGTGTCGGCTACTTCCGTGATCCGCCACGCCTGCTGCACGACGGCGACGAAGTGATCGTTGAGATCGACAGGATCGGTCGCCTCCGAAACACGGTCGCGGAATCAGGCTGAGCGACACCCGCGGCCATCTCACTAGCGCGGCCTCCCTCGCCCGCTCGATGCGGGCGCTCCAGATCCGGAACCCAATCGACGCGTATCCGAGGCGGACCTTTGGTTCAGACCGCAGGTACGATCGCCGTCCGCCGGCTGAAACCTTCGGGCGCAGAATGTGCTCGGTCTGATAGGGGCGGCCGATCGTGGTCGGCGATGCGGAGGAACCGGTCATGAGTCTCATCCATCGAGTCGGTCGCAGCCTCGGGGTGGCGGGCATCGCGCTTGTCCTCGTCGTTGGCACCGCCTTCGCCCACGATGCCCTCTCGAACACGAACCCGGCTGGCTCGATCGACGAGGTTTCGCCGCCGCCCGCCTCAGCAGTGGTTTCGAGTGCCGGCGACCAGACCGACCAGCAGGGCGCCGTCCAGGACCAGGCCGGCGA
>CAYMBB010000003.1:0-2520 GCA_964388515.1 uncultured Anaerolineaceae bacterium | reverse complement strand
CGACCAGCAGGGCGACAGCGGCGACGGTTCTGGCAACAGCAACAACTGATCCCTGGTCGCTCTTGGGGCTCCGGCCGGGAGCTTCCTGCCCGCTGCGTGTTCGACTCGGTTCGGAGTCTCGGGCGCCTTCCCTACCCGGGACCGCGATCACCACGCGAGAGGTGGACGACCACAACGCGCACCTTCTGGCATTCCCTCTCCGCTCAGGCTTACCGGCAGGCTTCCGCCCGGGCAGCCTGCGACGCGATTCGCACCCCCCCGGCAACCCCTCGGTCCGACTCCCCTGGAGACCCAGGCAGTCAAGGCCACAGTGCCCACCGAAACTCCGCCGCCCGGCGCACACCCTGGCCCCCCGGACCACCGGAGGCCAGGATCCAGCCGAAGGTACGGCCCCCACCATGAAACCTCGCCCGCCGATCGTCCCTCAATACGGGTGAGCGGCCAGACGGCCCACCGAGATCCAACCCGGGGAACGGACGGCCGTCGCGCAGCCGCGGAGCTTCAGTCCAGGGAGGTCGAAATGGCCGAAGGTCCTCAGCACCGGCGGCGCACGGCGCTTCAGGTGGGGTTCGCCGCGGCGATGCTCATCGGGGCGACCGCCATCGTCCCGGCATCGGTCGGGGCGGCGAGCCTCGACAGCGACCATGACGGGTTGTCGAACGCCTTCGAGATTACCAAGTCGCACACCAACCCGTACCGCGCGGACACCAACGGCAACGGCATCCCCGACGGCCGCGAGGACCCCGACCACGACCGGCTGACCAACGCCCAGGAGCAGATCGCGGGGATGAACCCGCTCTCCTCGGACACCGATCGTGACGGGATCAAGGACGGGGCCGAGGACACCGATCGCGACGGACTGAACACGATCAACGAGTTCAAGGCCCACGAGAACCCGAACCAGGCCGACACGAACGGCAACGGGATCAAGGACGGTGCCGAGGACACCGATCGCGACGGCCTCACGAACCACCAGGAGCAGGTCGTCGGGACCAACCCCTCGAGCACGGACGGTGACCGCGACGGCGTCTCCGACGCCAACGAGGACAAGGACGGCGACGGGCTCACGAACAGCTTCGAGTTCCAGGCCGGCACCAGCCCGAACAGCTCCGACACGGACCGCGACGGCGTTGCCGATGCCAGCGAGGACCCGGACGAGGATGGTCTGACCAACGCCCAGGAAGAGGCGGACGGCACCGATCCGGAAAACGCCGACACCGACGGCGATGGCATTCTCGATGGGTCGGACCCGGATGCCACCGGTGACGATGCCCCGGGTGCGCCCTCGGCCTGAGCCCTCCGCAATCGGTGGAGCCGATCCTCAAGCGCGCACCACGAACGACCCGGGGCGGCGATGTCGCTCCGGGTCGTCGCGATCGGCCGCGAGGATCCGGCCGGGGCGGGGCCAGCGGTGCTCCCCATGGCCCTCAACCAGATCGATCCGACCGCGTATGGGCTGTCGACGACCACGGCACTCCACGTGTACGAAACCGCAAGGCTCGTGCTCACGGCCCGATCCCGTGCACGCGCCGGGGGGCCGTCCCCCTGGGGCACCCAACTCCTGCGAGGAGTCCCCCGGAGAGGTGGAGGCCGGTTGGCCACGTCGGCTCCCGGGTTCGACCGAACGGCGGCACCCGCGGACACCTGGGCCATTCCGGTCTGGCGGGGCGATTTCTGCTCGGGCGCGGACGGCGCGACCGTGGTGTCGTCGCCCTTGGGTGCGACCACGGGCCGTGCCCGTGCAATTCAGGGCCGGAGCTCAAGAGCGTCGACATGGGCCGGCCGCACCGCTCGGAAATGGCGCTGGTCGAGCGTCGCGACCTTCGACTCGCCCAGGCGCTCGGCGAGCGCCACGAGGCTGGCATCGACGACCCCGAGGGCAAGATCGGCGTAGCGCGCCTGCAGCTCGCGGCAGCGGGCGAGATCGGCGAGGGTCGGCGGCTCGACGCGATAGACCCCCGCGAGCAGGTCGTCGAGGAAGATGAGCCAGGCGTCGGGCGCCAGCCGACGGCCGCACCAGTAGTCGAGCTCGGCGAGGACGAGGGTCGGGACGACCAGATCCTCGTCTGCGTCGGTCAGGAGTCGGGCGCAGCGTTCATGATCGGGATCGGCAGCGTCGAGCGCGGCCAGCAGCGGACCGGTGTCGCAGATGAGCGCCACGGTCAGCGCGGCTCTTCGGCGACCGGCTCGGCCGTGAGCTCGGCTGCGCTCCGGCCGTCGGTCGACCGGGCCACGCCGACCCGCGGGCGCCGACGTGTGCGGAGCTCCTGGGCCTTCTCCTCCACGGCTTCACGGAGGAGGGTCGCGAGGGGAACCCCTCGTCGCTGCGCCTCGGCCTCGAGCGTACGGATGGCGGCTGGCGGTGCGCTGACGGTCGTCCGGCGAAGCTGAGTCATGATCCTCGATGCTAGCATCGTGATGCGAGATGGGCAACACAGGAAGGTACGCGGGATGGCGCGACCAAGCGCGAAGGGCGCCAGGATGCAGACAGCGTTGGTGGTCCACGCTGTTTGAGAGGTC
>CAYMBB010000002.1:0-26473 GCA_964388515.1 uncultured Anaerolineaceae bacterium | reverse complement strand
GCGGCGGAACCGCCGGCAACAGAAAACCCCGCCCCGGCACCGACGGCCGCGGCTCCGGCCGGGCACGAGCGGGCGATTGCCTCGACGCTCGCCCGCCGCGGGCCGGCCGCGCGGCTGATCAATTCCTCAGCCCGTCGGCCATTCGGTCGCTCAGCCGCCGCCGAGCCCGACCAGGGCGCGCAGGGTCGCGTTCACCCGCCGCCGGGCGAGCGCCGCCGCCCCGAGCGGGTCGCTCTGCCAGCGCCGCCACCAGCCGCCGACCCAGTCGCCGAAGCGGCGGGCGAGTCCCGGCCAGGCGTCCGGGGCGAGCCACCAGAGCGGTCGCGGATGGCGCCACCACCAGGGCACGATCGCCCACAGGAGGACGAGGTAGTCGACCCGGATCGGCCGCGGCCCGAACCCGAAGAGCGCCTGGAGCTGGACGATCGTCAATGGCAGCGTCGCCAGGCTGAGCAGCGCGGAGCCGGCCAGCCAGAGCAGGCCCCACAGCCGGGCACGGGGTTCGATCACCAACCAGAGCGGGGCCGGGACCCACTTCATCCAGGTCGCCAGCGCCCAGAACAGACCCGCCAGGCGGGGACCAACGAACTGGGCGCCCCAGCACAGCAGAGCCAGCAGGAGCGTGACGTTGCCGGTGTCGAGGTTGGCCGCGATCGGGAAGGCGAGGATCAGGACGACGAGGGCCGTGGCGAGGGGATGGCGGGCGTAGGCCCAGTGGATCGTCCAGAGCAGGAGCAGGACCGTGCCGCCCCGCCAGGCGAACCAGGCCACGTCCCAGGGCAGGAGCGCCCACGGGACGAAGAGCGGGAGCATCCAGGGCGCGTAGACGTAGGGCAGGAACGGGCCGGTCGGGTGGTACGGGTCGCCCCCGTTCAGCCAGATCCGGACCGCCGCCCAGTAGGCCCGCGCGTCGGCACCGGCCGCCTCGCCGCGGGCGATCAGGCCGGCCGTGAAGACGCCGCCGACGATGATGAAGATGACGATCGCGGCGATCCGATGCGGATCGCGCAGGCGGGCCGCCTCGCGCCGGAGCGCGCGCCGGAAGACGCCGGCTCGCCGGCGGGTCGGGCTGTCGATCAGGTCGCCGCGCCGTCAGGTCGCGAGGCCGTGGCGGTGGCCGGTCAGCTGCCGAGCTTGAGGTTCCGGCTCACGGTGTAGGTGAACCAGATGATCTCGAGCAGCGCGAGGACGATCAGCAGGATGCCGATGAACGTCTCCACCGTTGGGCCTCTCCTTCGAGCATGATGGGGCGGCCCGCGGCCGCGACCTCGGCCAGATGATGACGCGTCGGCTCCCTCCGCTGCAAGTCGGAACCGGTGGGCGCTCCAGGCCGGCGCGGGAGCCGGCGACCCGGGTCGCCGGACGGCCCGGGCGGTGCCGTAGACTGGCCGCCATGGACGCCCTCGTCGCCCCCGGCGCCGCGGTCAGCGCGGACGAGCTCGAAGAGCTCGATGCGATCATCGAGGATGAGCTGCCGGCCTACCTGGAGGACCTGTCGGCGCTCGTCAACGTCGACTGCGGCAGCTACACCAAGGCCGGCGTCGACCAGGTCGGCCGCTGGACCGGCCGTTTCCTGGAGAAGCTCGGGGCCGAGGTGACCTATCACCTCCACCCGACCCTGGGCGACACGGTCGTGGGCGAGGTCGCCGGCCGGCCGGGCGGGCCGCGGGCGCTCCTGATCGGTCATCTCGACACGGTCTTCCCGGAGGGGACGGCCCGTCAGCGCCCGTTCCGGGTCGCCGGCGGGCGGGCGTTCGGGCCGGGCGTGGCCGACATGAAGAGCGGGCTGCTGTCCGGGCTCTACGCCCTCCTTGCCCTGCTCGCCCTCGCCGAGGGTGACGACCAGAGGGAGGGCGAGGAGGAGACGTTCCCCTTCGAGCGCTTGACGTTCGTCGCCAACCCGGACGAGGAGATCGGTTCGCCGAGCTCGAGCCCGATCATCCGCGAGCTCGCCCTCGACTCCGACGTCTGCTTCGTCCTCGAGTGCGCCCGGGCCAACGGCGACATCGTCTCCTCACGCAAGGGCGTCGTCGACCTCCGCCTCGCGATCACCGGTCGGGCCGCGCATGCCGGCGTCGAACCGGAGAAGGGGCGGAGCGCGATCGTCGAGGCCGCCCACCAGGTCCTCGCCCTCGAGGGGCTGAGCGGGCGCTGGCCGGACGTGACGTGCACCGTCGGGGTGATCTCGGGCGGCACGCGCCCAAATGTCGTGCCCGAGAGTGCAACGCTCGAGGTCGACCTCCGGGCGGCCAGCCGCGAGCACCTCCTGGCCGCCGAGGCGGCGATCCGCAAGCTCGCGGCGTCGCCGACCGTGCCCGAGACCCGGATCGCGATCGAGGAGCTGAGCCGGCACTGGCCGATGGAGAAGGCCGATCGGACGAATCGCCTCGTCGCCCATGCCCAGGCGCTCGCCAACCGGCTCGGCTTCAGCGTCCGCGACGCGGCGACCGGGGGTGCCTCGGACGCGAACACGACGGCCGGGCTCGGCGTCCCGACGCTCGACGGCCTTGGGCCGATCGGCGGCAGCGACCACTCGCCCGCCGAGTACCTCGAGATCGACTCGATCGTGCCCCGGACGACGCTCCTCGCCGCGCTCCTCCTGGCGGTCGCGCGCGACCCGGTCGTCGCGTCCTGGCGCCCGCACCGGGCCTGAGGCGGCGAGCAGCCGGACGATGACGCGGCTGCTCGACCCGGCGCTCCTGCCGGCCTACCTGACGAGCGGGTTGCGGATTCTCCGACGACGGCTGGCCGGCCACCACCGCTACCCGGGCGACGCCACGGCGGTCTGCCGGGCGATCCTGGAAGACTGCTGGACGGGCGACCATTACACGGCCAGCGCCGGCCACTTCCGCCAGTTCTGGACCCGCGACCTCGGGTTCAGCAGCACCGCCCTCGTCCGGCTCGGGTACCGGGAACGGGTCGCCGCCAGCCTCGCCTGGGCGCTCGAGGCCTGGTCGCGCGAGGGCCGGGTGACGACGACGATCTTCCCCGGTCGGCGACCGCGCGACGTCTATACGTACGGGGTCGATTCGCTGCCGCTCCTCCTGTACGCGCTGCGGGCGAGCGACGCGGCGGAGCTGATCGAGCGCCACCGGGCCTGGCTCGAGCCCGAGGTCGAACGCTTCGGGCGCGAGGTGCTCGACCCCCTGACCGGCCTGGTCCGGGCGGACCGCCGCTTCTCGACCCACCGCGACACCGTCCGGACAGGGTCGAACTGCTACGCCAACACGATGCTCCTCCTCCTCTCGGCCATCCTGGGCGAGACGCGCTGGTTCCCCGATCCGGTCCCGGCCGGGGCGCGCGAGCGGTTCCTGGCCGCGTTCTGGCGCGCCGACCACTTCGTCGACCGGCGGGAGAGCGACCTCGTCACTGGCGACGCGACGGTCTTCCCGTTCTGGCTCGGCGTCGTCGCTCCGGAGCTCGGGCTGGCCGGGGCACTCGCCGCGGCCCGCGCCGCCGGCCTGGCCGCGCCGATCCCGCTGCGCTACGCGGCCCGACGCGACCCGGCCGCCGAGGACCCGGTCCAGCGCCTGTTCGTGCCCGACTACCAGGGGACCGCGATCTGGACCTCGCTCGGTGCGATCTACCTCGCCCTCCTCGACTCGGTCGATCCGGCGGCTGCGGCGCCGGCGATCACGGCGTACCAGCGGCTCGTCGAGCGTGACGGGACGCTCTGGGAGGTGCTCGACGGCGCCGATCCGGACTTCCGGCCGTATCGCGGCCGGCTGGGCATCTTCCGGGCCGACGAGGCGATGCTCTGGTCGGCGATCCTGCTCGACCTGCTGGAGCGGCGGACCGCCCGATCGGCGTCGCCGGCGGGAGGCTGACGCCCCGGCCGCTCGGCCGGCGCCGCTGCCGGCTCTCAGCCGGCGCCCGACGCGCGGGCGAGCGCGACGAGGATCGCCGCCGCGATCACGCCCACGAACAGGTTCCGTCGCCACGCCACGAGGGCCACGCAGGCGGCGACCGCGAGCCACTCGATCCCGACCTGGAACGACGGGCGGCGAGCGGGGTCGAGGGCGATCGCGATGTTGACCGCGGCGAGCGCGGCGAGGACGGCGGGCCCGACGAGGCGCAGGTACTCGAGCGCCCGGGGCGGCAGCCGTTCCAGACCCGGGGCGAGCAGCGGCAGGGCGCGCGAGGGATAGGTCACGGTGCCCATCAGGAGGGCGAGTACGACGAGCTCGACGCTCACGGCGTCGCTCCGAGCGAGGGGTCGAGCTCGTCGCTGAGGACGTTCTCGGGCGGTCTCCCCGTGCCTCCGGGAACGAGCATCGCCACGAGCGGCCCGCCCAGGCCGCCGGCGAGGACGCCGACCGCAGGGTCGAGGGCGAGGCCGAGGCCGACCGCCACGACGACGCCGACGACGGCCGCCACGAGATCGCGCCGGCGGTGGACGAGGAGGACCGCGAGGGCCGCCATCGCGGCCGGGAAGATGATGTCGACCCCGAACCGGCGCGGGTCCGGGATCACCTGGCCGCCGAGGACGCCGATGATCGTGGCCACGTTCCAGGGCACGAAGATCAGGCCGGCGGCGAGCCAGTAGCCGCGGACGTCGGTCCGGCCGAGCCGCTGGAAGTGGTGGAGGCTGAGGGCGAACGCCTCGTCGGTCAGGAGGTGGGCCATCACCGCCCGTTCGGCGGCCCGTCGCGGGCGCAGCCAGGGCAGGAGCGCCGCGGAGTAGAGCAGGTGACGGGCGTTCAGGACCGCGGTCAGGACGATGATCGCCGGCCAGGGCGCCGCCTGCGCGATCAGGCCGAGGGCGGCGAACTGGGAAGCGCCGGCGAAGACGAACACGCTCATCGCGATCGCCTCGGCCAGCGAGAGGCCCGCGTTCCGGGCGGCGAGGCCGTAGACGACCCCGAAGGCGGCTGCCGTGAGGGCCATGCCCGCGCCCTCGACGAGCAGGCGCCGGCGCGCCGTGACGAGGGCGACGTTGCGGGCTGCCACGCCCGGCCGCCGGGTCAGCGCAGGAACGTGCGGGCGCAGGTCCCGTCGCAGACGACGTAGACCGCGTGGCGGTCGCGGGCGTAACCGGCGGCGTGCAGGAAGCCCGGGCAGCCCGGCGTCGGGCACTTCCAGACCCACCAGCGCTCGTTCTCGTCGAGCGGCGTCGTCTCGTCGGCAAGCTTCTCGGCCAGGCGGTCGCGGCTGGCGACGAGCTCGGCGATCTTCGCCGCGCGGGTCGCCTCCGGCTCGCTGCTGTAGGGGTAGTTCTGGCCGACGTTCGACGTCACGGGCGACTCCAGGCTCGATCCGATGCTCCGGCCGGGGCGTCCCGGCGACCGGCCGGCAGGGCCGGAGCAGGGGAGAGTATACGCGGGCCCTAGCCCGGCGAGAGCGCGTCGATGATCGCCCACGCGTTCTCCCGCCCCCGGCCCGGCTCGACCCCGTACCACGGCCCGGCGAGGATGAGCCGGTCGGCCACCCCGTGCCAGGCGGCCAGCCGGTGCCGCGCCTCGTCCGGTCGGCCGGCGACCGCCAGCGCGTCGCACAGCTCGTCGTCCACGAGGCCGATCATCCGCTCCCGGTCGCCGCGCACGAAGGCGCGCCGAAGGTCGCCGATGATCGCCTCCCGGCCGTGGAGGCGCAGGATCGCCGCGTAGGTCCGGGTCGTGGCGTAGAACGCGAGCTGCAGCTTCGCCTCGCGTCGGGCCTGGTCGGGGTCATCGGACAGGGCGACCAGGGGCGAGGCGCTGATCGGGCAGGCGCCGGGCTCGCGGCCGGCGGCCGCCAGCCCCTCGGCGACCGCCGGGCGGACGATCTCGCCGAGGTAGCGCGGTGAGGCGAGCGGGTGGCCGATCAGTCCGTCGGCGATCGTCCCGGCGGTGAACGACATCAGCGGCCCGACCGCGGCGAACAGGATCGGCACGTCCCGGGCGTCGGGACGGGCCGGGCCGTGGAAGGCAGGCATCGTGATCCGGTAGAAGCGGCCCTCGTGGGTGACAGGCTCACCGCGGCCGGCCGCCCAGACGACCCGGATCGCGGCCGCGTACTCGGCGAGCCTCTGGGCCGGATGCTCGAACGGGACCGAGAAGCGCGCCTCGACGACGCGCTTGACCTGCGTCCCCAGCCCGAGCAGAAAGCGGCCGCCGGACAGCTCGTCGAGGTCGCGCGCCTCGAGGGCGGTGATCGTGGGCGAGCGCGGGAAGGCGAGCGCCACCGCCGTCCCGACCCGGATCGACGAGGTCCCGGCCGCCACCGCCGCCGCCTGGACGAAGGCCGAGCGCTCGAGCTCGGCCACCCAGGCCGATTCGAACCCTGCCCGCTCGGCGTTCCGGGCGAGCTCGACGACCTCGGCGATCGAGCCGCCGAGGCCGATCCCGAGCGGTGGCCCGGCCGCGTCCGTGGTCACGCGAGTTCAGAGCGTGGCCGGCAGGCCGGCGCTCCGGGGGTCGGTGGCGGCGGCGAGCGTCCCGCCCTCGGCCGGCCCGCCGTCGACGAGCTCGATCGCGTGGCAGTGGCCGAGCTCGCCGCTGAACGGCGCCGTCCGGGTGAGCGGGTGGCCCATCGCCTCGAGCGCTTCGAGGACCCCCGGGCGGAAGCGAGGCTCGGCGCGCACGGCGAGCGGCGGCTCGAAGTGGTCCTCGGGTTCCACGAACCAGCGCGGCGCCGCGACCCCGGTCGCGACGTCGACCGCGCCGTCGACCAGGGCCGAGACGAGCTGGGCGTGGATCTGGGGCTGCGCGTCGCCGCCCATCGAGCCGGCGACGACCCACGGCCGGCCGTGGCGCAGGACCATCCCCGGCATCAGCGTGTGCAGGGTCCGCTTGCGCGGCTCGAGGACGTTCGGGTGATCGGGCTCGAGGCTGAAGTAGCTGCCCCGGTTCTGGTATGCGATCCCGGTCGCGGGGTCGACGACGCCCGATCCGAAGCCCATGTAGTTGGACTCGATCAGGCTGACGGCCATGCCGTCGCCGTCGACCGCGGCCAGGTAGATCGTGCCGCCGCCCCGGGGCTGGCGCGAGGCCGGGGGCAGCGCGGCCCGGGCGGGGTCGATCCGCCGGACGAGCTGGTCGATGTGTCCGGGGTCGAGGAGCCGGTCGACCGGGACCGGGCGGAACGCGGGATCGGTGATGAACGCGTCCCGATCGGCCATCGCCAGCTTCGAGGCCTCGATCCCGAGGTGGATCCAGGCGGCGTCCGCGCCCCGACCGGCGGCGAAGGTCGCCGGTGCCGGCGGCTCGAACCGCTCGAGCATGGCCAGGATCTGGAGGGCGGCCAGCCCCTGGCTGTTCGGTGGATGGGTCGTCACCCGGACACCCCGGTAGTCGATCCCGATCGGGTCGCCCCAGGTCGAGGCGTGGTCGCGCAGGTCGGCCAGGCTGATCGGCGATCCGGCGGCGGCCAGCCCCCGCGCCTGGCGCTCGGCCAGCTCGCCCTCGTAGAAGTCGTCGAAGCCCGCCCGGGCGAGCCGTTCGAGCGTTGCCGCCAGGGCGGGCAGGCGGACCCGCTCGCCGGGACGCCACGGCCGACCATGAGGACGGTAGACGGCCGCCCAGCCAGACGCGCTGCCGAGTGCCTCGGTCACGATCGGGGCGGTCGCCTCGACCGACTCGATGAACCCGTCCCAGGCCGGGAAGCCCCCGGCCGCCAGCTCGATCGCCGGGGCCAGGACCGTCCCGGGGCTGAGCCGCCCGAAGCGGCGGTGGGCGTCGCTCCACGAGCGGACGGCGCCCGGGACGGTGATCGTCAGTGGACCGCGCTTCGGCAGCCGTTCCAGGCCGCGTGCCCGCAGGCTGGCTGCGTCGAGTGCGGCGGCGGCACGGCCGGATCCGTTCAGGGCGAGCTGGCGGCCGGCCGCGGCGTCCCAGACCAGCCAGAACGCGTCGCCGCCGAGCCCGCACGCCTCGGGGGCGACCACGGCGAGAACCGCGTTCGTCGCGATCGCGGCGTCGACCGCCGAGCCGCCGGCGCGGAGGACGTCCAGCCCGGCCGCGGTCGCCAGGTGGTGGGGCGCGACGACCGCGCCACGGCTGCCGCGGGCGAGCGGCACGGGAACGAGAGGGAGCTCGGACATGCGCCGATTCTAGCCGCCCGGGGATCCGCCGGAAGCGGCCGTCGGCCTGGCCGGGCCAGGGCCGGGGGCAAGACCGTACGAGCGGCCGAGTCGAGCGGCTACTCTTCGCCCGTGGATCGATCGCTGCGGGCCGTCCTGTTCGGGACGTTCACCCTGCGCTTCAGCACCGGCCTGACCGGGGCGATGCTCGTGTACTACCTCGCCGAGCTGCCCCGCCACGGCGGTCCGGCCGTCTCGCCGGTCGCCCTCGGCGCCCTGACCGCCGCCTTCTTCGCCGCCGAGCTCCTGCTGTCCCCGCCCTTCGGCGCCCTCGCCGACCGGCTCGGCCACCACCGCGTGATGCAGTGGGGTCCGCTCTTCGGCGCAGTCGCGGTCGTCCTCACCTGGGCGACGACGAACCTGCTCCTGCTGGGCGGGACGCGCCTGCTCGAGGGCGCCTCGACCGCCGCCAGCGTGCCCTCGATCCTGGGCTACGTCGCCCTCGTCACCGCCGGCGACGTTGCCCTCCGCGGCCGGGCGGCGGCCCGGTTCGAGGGCGCGACCCTGGCCGGCCTCGGGATCGGGCTCGTCGTCGCCGGCCCGCTGTACGAGGCGGTCGGGCGGACGGCCTTCCTCCTGAACGCGCTCGTGTACGGTCTCTCGTACCTGGTCTACCGCCACGGTGTCGCGGAGCCGGCGGTCGAGACGCCCCTGAACGCCCCGACCCACTACGGCCTCAGGCGCTACCTGGCCGTCCTGCTCAGCTCGCACGTCTGGCTCCTCGCCCCGACCTGGATCGCGATCAACGCCGCACTCGGGATCGCCACCGGCCAGACCGTCTTTCAGCTCGTGAAGGCTCCCGACCCTCGCTTCGCCGACCAGCTGCTCATGGGCCGGGCGAGCCCGAGCCTGGTCAGCCTCGGGCTGGGCGTCGCTCTGGTCGTCTTCTTCGCCGGCCTCTTCTATTGGGGCAACCGGTTCCGGGCCCTGCGCCGGACGACGATCATCTTCCACGGCATCCTCGGCGGCGGGGCGATCGTCCTCGCGGCCGGGGTCCTGAACCACAGCCAGGGCCTGCCGCCGCTGCTCCAGCTCACCAGTGCCGTCGTCCTCGTGGCCGGGGTCTTCGTCCTCGCCGGGGCGACGCCGGCCGCCCTCGGCCTGCTGGCCGATATCTCCGAGGCCTTCCCCGCCGATCGGGGCGTGATCATGGGCCTGTACAGCGTCTTCCTCGCCCTTGGCCAGATCGGGGGCAACCTGCTCGGGGGTGCAGCCGCGGAGGCACGCGGGATCGACGGCCTGCTCCTGGCGACGTTCCTGCTCCTCGTGGTCGCGCTCGTGCCGCTGGCCCGCCTGCGCGCCTTCGAGCATGTCGTCGGTACCGAGGCGCCGGCGCGGCGCGGATCGGAGGCGGTGCGGCCTCCGGAGACCGGACGGCCGCCGGGGACCTCGCCGACCGACCGCTGAGCGGTGCCTCGCCGGGGCTCCCGCCGGTGGCGCGGCCACGTATCATGCGCCGGGGTGATGGACCAGGAGAGCAGGAGGATGCGGCGGTGCCCCGTGTCGCGATCGTCACCGATTCAGCCGCGGACCTGACGCCCGCCGATGCGCGGACGGCCGGGATCACCGTCGTGCCACTCGAGATCACGTTCGGCAGTGAGCGCTTCCGGGCCGGGGTCGACCTGTCGACCGAGGAGTTCTGGGCGCGGATGGTGGCGCCGGAGGCACCGTTTCCCACCACCGCCGCCGCCAGCCCGGGCGAGTTTCGCGACGCGTTCGAGGCCTGCTTCGCCGCCGGCGCCGAGGCGATCGTGTGCGTCGACGTCGCCGAGACGCTCTCGGGCACGATCAAGAGCGCCCGGATCGCGCGCGACATGCTCCCCGGGCGCGAGATCGAGATCGTCGACTCCCGCTCGGCCTCGATGGGCGTCGGCCTCCTCGCCCTGCTCGCGGCCGAGCTCGCCGCCGCCGGCCGGCCGGCGGCCGAGATCGCGGCCACGCTCGAACAGCGCCGGGACGACATCGACCTCTACGTCGTCCTCGATACGCTCGAGTACCTGAAGAAAGGCGGCCGGATCAGCAGCACCCAGGCGGCGATCGGCGGGCTCCTGTCGGTGAAGCCGATCATCACCGTCCGCGACGGCCAGGTCGTGACCGCCGACCGGGTCCGGACGAGGTCGAAGGGGCGCGAGCGCTGCCTCGAGCTGCTGACCGCCCGGCCGGCCGAGCGGGTATCCGTCCTCCACGGGATGGCCCCCGATGTCGAGGCCTTCCGCGACGAGCTGATCCGGCGGATGCCGGGGGGGATCGATCCGGCGAAGGTGTCGATCCAGCCGATCGGCCCGTCGGTCGGGCCGCACCTCGGACCCGGCTGCCTCGGCGGGGTCGTCCTCCTCCAGCGGTCCGCTGCCGGCGCCTGAGGGAGATCGTGCGCGGCCATGGGCGGCGGCGGGGTGGGCCGCTCCGCCCGGGTTGGTGGGCCATCGGCCCCCTGCGGGGCGGTCCGCCCGGCCCGTGCCGGCCCGGGCGCCACGTGGCTATACTCCCGGAAGCTTCCAGCCACGCGGTGCCGCCGACGCGATTCCCCAGGCGGGCCACCGCGAGCCGTCGAGTCGTCCGGGAGACGGCTCAGCAGACCGGGTCGGCCCACAACATCGGGCGCGCCTGGATACGGAGGAACCCCGCTCCATGACAACCGAGCACGCCGCTGCGCCGATCAACGCCTGGCGGGTCGCGCAGCGGCAGTTCGACCTGGCCGCCGAACGGCTGAACCTGGACCACGGCCTGCGCCGGGTCCTGCGCGAGCCGCGTCGCGAGCTCACCGTCCACTTCCCGGTGAAGATGGACGACGGCTCGGTCCAGGTCTTCACCGGCTACCGCGTCCAGCACAACCTCGGCCGCGGTCCGGCCAAGGGCGGCATCCGCTACCACCAGGACGTCACGCTCGACGAGGTCAAGGCCCTCGCGATGTGGATGACCTGGAAGTGCGCGGTCGTGGGCATTCCGTACGGTGGCGGCAAGGGCGGTGTCGTCGTCGACCCCAAGAAGCTCTCGACCAAGGAGCTCGAGGCGCTCACCCGTCGCTTCACGACCGAGATCAGCGTCCTGATCGGCCCCGAGCGTGACATCCCGGCCCCGGACGTCAACACCAACGCCCAGGTGATGGCCTGGATGATGGACACCTACTCGATGCACCAGGGCTACACCGTGCCGGGCGTGGTCACCGGCAAGCCGATCTCGCTCGGCGGTTCGGAAGGACGCAACGAGGCGACCGCCCGCGGCGTCGTGTTCACGGTCGTCGAGGCGGCCCGCCATCTCGACATCGACCTCGACAAGGCCACGGTCGTCGTCCAGGGCTTCGGCAACGCCGGCTCGATCGCGGCCCGCCTGATGCGTGAGCAGGGCTCGACCGTCCTCGCGGTGAGCGACTCGACCGGGGGGATCCACAACCCGGCCGGGCTCGACATCGACCGCGTGATCGCCTGGAAGGCCGAGCACGGCACCGTCCAGGGCTTCCCGGGCGCGACGAACGTCTCGAACGAGGAGCTGCTCGAGATCGAGTGCGATGTGCTCATCCCGGCCGCCCTCGAGAACCAGATCACGGCCGCCAACGCGGCGAACGTCAAGGCCAGGATCGTGGCCGAGGCCGCGAACGGGCCCACGACGCCCGAGGCCGACGAGATCCTCGCCGGGCGCGGCGTCTTCCTGATCCCGGACATCCTGTGCAACGCCGGCGGGGTCACGGTCAGCTACTTCGAGTGGGTCCAGGACCTCAACCGCGACCACTGGAGCGAGGACGTCGTCAACGCCAAGCTCCGCGAGATCATGGTCAAGGCCTTCAGCGAGACGTACGGGATGGCGAAGAAGGAGCAGGTCCACATGCGGACCGCCGCCTACCTCGTCGCCGTCAAGCGCGTCGCCGACGCCACGGCGATGCGTGGCCTCTACCCGTAGGTCCGGCCTCGCGACCACTTCGCCGCATCGACGTGGCCCCGGCGGAGCCGGGGCCACGGTCGTCCGACGACCCGGCCTCGATGGACCGGCGCACCTTTCTGATCCGCGGGACGCGGCTCGGCGCGCTCGTCGCGACCGGGGCGCTCGCTGCGGCCTGTGACCTGCTCGGCTTGCCGGTGCCGGCACCCCGCCCGACGAGGTCAGTCCCGGCGTCGGCGCCGGTCGCCTCGCCGGCCAGCTCGCCAGCCTCCCTGGCCCCACCGGCCTCTCCGGCCCTGTCGGCGAGAGGTTCCCGGACCGCGATCGCGGCCGAGAACCTCCGGCTGGGCAGCCGGGGCTGGGACGTCGTCCGCCGACCGCCCCGCTTCGAGGGCTACCTCGACCGGGCGTCGATCGGCCCGGGCGAGCGGCTCGCCCTCCAGGCCCGGGGCGCCGGCCCGTTCGAGGTCGCCTGGTACCGGCTGGGCTGGTACGGCGGCGAAGGCGGGCGCCTCGTGCGCGTGGACCGGGAGGTGCGCCCGAGCGCCGGCGCGGATGCGTCGCCCCCGGGCCCGGACCCCCGGACCGGGCTCGTCGAACCCCGCTGGGGCACGACCCTCGAGCTGACCGTCCCAGCCGACTGGCCGAGCGGGATGTACCTCGCCATCCTGGGAGCGTCGAGCGATCGCCCTGCCGCTGTCCCGTTCGTCGTCCGTCCGCCGGCCCCCGGCACCCGGACCCCGGCGCCGGTCCTGTTCGTCAGTGCTGCCCTCACCTGGCAGGCCTACAACGGCTGGGGCGGCAAGAGCCTCTACTCCTACAACTCCTTCGGTGCCGTGACGGCCTCCGGGACGAAGGCGGCCGCCACGGTCAGCCTCGCCCGTCCGTACGAGCAGGATGGCGGCGCGGGCTACCTGTTGCGCTGGGAGTACCAGTTCGTGCGCTGGCAGGAGCGGGAGGGCCGCGAGGTCGAGTACGTCGCCGACGTCGACCTCGAGCTCCATCCGGAGGTGCTCGCCGGACGTCGCCTGGTCGTCTTCGCCGGCCACCACGAGTACTGGTCGCGCCCGATGCGGGAGGCGCTCCAGGCGGCCGTCGATGGCGGCACGAACGTCCTCTTCCTGTCGGCCAACGAGATCTACTGGCAGGTCCGGCTCGAGGCCGGGCCGGACGGACCGGCCCGCCGGATGACGTGCTACAAGTCGGCCGCCCGGGACCCCGTCACGGCGACGCAACCGAGCCTGGCCACTGCCCGCTGGCGCGAGCAGCCGGTGAACGAGCCGGAGGCGGCGCTCGTCGGCCAGATGTACGGCCACGTCGTCCGCCGCCCGGCCGACTGGATCGTCCTGAACAGCGGCCACTGGCTGTACGAGGGGACCGGGCTGCGCGACGGCGATCGGCTGACGAACCTCGTCGGCCAGGAGTACGACACCTACTTCCCGGACCTGGCGCCGGCGGGTACGGTCCTCCTCGCCCGCAGCCCGGTGGCGGCGATCGGCTCGACGCCGGGCGAGCCCGGCGACCTGCCCAGCCCGCCCGTCCAGACGGCGACGATCTACACCGCCCCGTCGGGGGCGACCGTCTTCGCGGCCGGCACGTTCCAGTGGTCGTGGGCGCTCGACGACTACGGCGAGCGCGCCTACCACGGGGTGCCGACGCCGCTCGATCCGCGGGTTGGCCAGATGACCCGCAACCTCTTCGACCGGCTGGGCGACGGACCCGCCTGACGCCCGACCGCCGGATCCGCCTGGTGCCCGGCCGGCGGTCCCCTCCCGGCCCGGTGCTACGATGCCGTCATGCTCGACCATGAAGAGAAGTTCCTGTTCAAGGAGGAGATCCTCCACCTCGCCAATGCCGTCGCCGAGCCTGATGTCCTGGACAACGTCGAGGACCTGCTGGCTGACGTGATCTCCAGCCCGCGCTTCGACTCCGAGGTCTTCACCCTCGAACGCAGCCTCCAGGTGATGCTCGGCGCCCGCGCCGGGACGACCCTGGTCGGTCTCCTGACCGTCGCCCCGGAGGTCTTCGACGAGGTCGCCGAGGTCCGCATCCCGTCCGAGGTCCACGAGCGGCTCGTCGCCTGGCGGGCCCGGTTCGGGCTGGCGATCGACAACGCCCTGAACTTCCTGAACAACCCCGACGGCATCCAGGGCCACAACTTCGCGACCCAGATCGCCCACGTCGAGGAGCGGCGCGTCCTGCAGGGCCGCCTGACGCTCGTCCGCTACAACAACGAACCGCAGTTCTTCGTCGCCGATGCGAGCGTCTTCCTCGGTCTCGTGGCGGACATCTTGGAACGGCTCGGTCCGTACCTGGAGCCCGACGCGATCGACGCCGAGACGCTCACCCGACTGCGCGACGCCGTCCAGCTGATCGAGCGCAAGACGGCGAGCAGGGCCTAGGTCCGCGACCCGCGACCCGCGGCCGCGCCGCGGGCGGCGGCTGCACGGCCATCACCGATGCGCCACCTCTACCTCGCCGCGACCGGCCAGAACCGGGGCAAGACGACGACCTCGCTCGGCCTGCTCGACGGCTTCCTGCGCCGCCGGCTGCGGACCGGGTTCATGAAGCCGGTCGGCCAGCGGACGATCATCGAGGCCGGCGTCCCGGCCGACGAGGACGCGGTTCTGATGCGCACGATCTTCGACCTCCCGGAGCCGCTGGGGGTGATGAGCCCGGTCCACATCCCGCGCGGCTTCACCAAGGCCTACATCGCCGGCGAGGTCGTCGAGGACCTGCCGGCCAGGATCCGCTCCGCGCACGCGGCCTTCGCCGACCACGACGTCCTGCTCGTCGAGGGGACTGGCCACGCCGGCGTCGGCGCCGTGATCGGGCTCTCGAACGCGACCGTAGCGGCGATGCTCGGTGCGCCGGCGATCATCGTCAGCGAGGGCGGCGTCGGCCGCCCGATCGACGAGATCATCCTGAACGCCTCGCATTTCGCCGCCCACGGGGTCCACGTCGCCGGGGCGATCGTCAACAAGGTCGACGTCGACGCCCAGCCCGGGATCGCCACGATCCTTGAGCGTGGCCTTGCCCGGCACGGTATCCCGCTCCTGGGCGTGCTCCCGTATCGCCCGATCCTGTCCAACCCGAGCCTGGCGATGATCGCCGAGGGCGTGCGGGGCGAGGTCGTCTGGCCCGGACCGGACCTCGACCTCGTCATCGGCCAGGTCGCGATCGGGGCGATGGAGCCCCATCACGTGCTCGAGCGGATCGGCCCCGAGACGCTCGTGATCGTCCCCGGTGACCGCGAGGACGTCCTGCTCACCCTGGCCACCGCCCACCTGATGGGTCGCCCGCGGGGCGCCACGGCGGCCGAGATGGCCGGCCTCGCCGAGCGGGCCGTTGCCTCCGGGGCGGGTCCCGGCGGCGGCCCCGACGAGGCCTCCGGTCCGGCCCGCGCCGCACTCGGGCTCGTCCTGACCGACGGCTACCGGCCACGCCCGGCCGTGATCGACGCGATCCGGCGGGCCGACCTGTTCGCGATCCTCGTCCACGAGAACACGTACACCGTCGCCTCGGCCGTCCACGACCTGCTGGTCAAGACCCACGCCTCGGACCGTGACAAGATCGCCCTGATCAAGGCCCTCGTGGCCGAGCATCTCGACGTCGGCCGGATCCTCGACGTCGCCCGCCCGGTCGCCTGACGGGGCTCGGCGGACCCGCGCCGACCGTCAGTCGAGCGGCTCGTTGTCGATCAGGCGGACCGTCCCGAACAGGACCGCGAGCGACAGGAGGGCCGGACCCTCGACCCGCTCGAGCTCGAGCAGCGTCCGGGCATCGGCGCAGCTGACGTACTCGGTGCGCGCCAGCGGCTCGGTCGCCAGGACCCGGCGCATCTCCTCGCGCAGCGCGTCGCCGGAGGCCTCGCCGCGCTCGTGGAGGGTCCTGGCCGCGACGAGCGCCCGGTGGAGGACGGTGGCGGCCGCGCGCTGCTCGGGCGAGAGGCGGACGTTGCGCGAGCTGAGCGCAAGGCCGTCCGGCTCGCGGACGGTCGGGCAGCTGACCACCTCGGTCGCGATCGCCAGGTCGAGGGCCATCCGGCGGATCACCATCACCTGCTGGGCATCCTTCTGGCCGAAGTAGGCGCGCTCGGCCCCGACCAGCCCGAAGAGGACAGCGACGACGGTCGCCACGCCGTCGAAGTGACCCGGCCGGGCCGTTCCCTCGAGCGGCCGGGCGATCGCGCCGACCGAGACGGTCGTGTCGAAACCGGGCGGGTAGACCTCCTCGACCGGCGGGGCGAAGACGATGTCGACCTGTTCGCCGGCGCAGATCGCGAGATCCCGGGCCTCGTCGCGCGGGTAGCGGGCGAGGTCCTCGGGCGAACCGAACTGGCGCGGGTTGACGAAGATCGAGACGACCGTCGTCCGGTTCTCGGCCCGCGAGCGCTCGATGAGCGAGCGATGGCCCTCGTGCAGCCAGCCCATCGTCGGCACGAAGCCGAGCGGACGGGCAGCGCCGGCGAGGGCGGCCCGGAGCTCCGCCCTGGTCCGGACGAGCTTCACCGCCGGCGGTCCCGGCAGTCCCGGCGCACGGGCCTCAGAGATCGCGGTCGAGCGGGATGCCGGCCAGGGCGCCGCCCGATGCGCCCCTCGGCTCGCCGGCCTCGCCGGCCCGATCGAGGGCCGAGCGGCCGAGCACCTCGGCCAGGACGTCGTCGTCCATCCGAACCGTCTGCTCCGGGCCCGGGAACGTCCCGGCCGCGACGTCGGCCTCGTAGGCGGCCACCGCAGCCAGGATCGTCGCTCGCAGGTCGGCGTAGCGGCGGGCGTGCCTGGGCGAGTAGTCGGAGAAGCCGAGCAGGTCGGTGATCACCTGGACCTGGCCGCTGCAGCCGGGTCCGGCGCCGATCCCGATCGTGGGGATCCGGAGTCGCTCGGTGATCGCCCGGGCCAGCTGCTCGGGCACCAGCTCGAGGACGATCGAGAAGGCGCCCGCCTCCTGGACGGCGAGGGCGTCGCCGAGGAGCGCCCGGGCCGTCTCGCGGGTCCTGCCCTGGACGCGCACCCGGCCGATCGCGTTGATCGCCTGGGGCGTCAGCCCGATGTGGCCCATGACCGGGATGCCGGCCTTGACCAGGGTCTCGATCGTCCGCGCGCTCCGGACGCCGCCCTCGATCTTCACCGCCTGGGCGCCCGCCTCGCGCAGGAATGCCCCGGCGTTGGCGACCGCGTCCTCGGGCGTGGCATACGAGAGGAACGGCATGTCGGCGATGACGAGCGCCCGCGCAGTGCCGCGCACGACCGCCTTGGTGTGGTGGAGCATCTCGGCCATCGAGACCCGGACGGTCGACTCGTAGCCCAGGATCACCTGGCCGACCGAGTCGCCGACGAGGATCATCGGCACGCCCGCCTCATCGAGCAGGCGGGCGGTCGGGTAGTCGTAGGCCGTGAGCATGGCGATCCGCTCGCCGTCGGCGTGCATCTTCGCGACGTCGGTGACGGTCAGTCGGCGGACGAGGGTCGTGGCGCTCATCGGCGGCTCTCCTGTGCGGCGACGGTGAGTGGAGTCCGGCGCGCGGCGTCGCGCTCGTCGAGGCGGCGGGCGATCCGGTCGAGGAGCCGGTCGGCGACCTCGCGCTTGGTGAGCAGCGGCCAGGCCTCGGGCGGAGAATCGGGGGCGTAGACGGTCACCCGGTTCGTCTCGGTCCCGAAGCCCGAGCCGGGCTCGGTGACGTCGTTGGCCACGAGCAGGTCGAGCCCCTTGGCACGGAGCTTGTCGGGCACGCGGTCGAGCGAGCCGGTCTCGGCCGCGAAGCCGACCAGGACCGGCGCCGGCTCGAGCGGTCGGCCGCCTGGCCGGCCGGCGCTGTCGAGCCCACGGGCCAGCCGGCCGAGCTCGGCGAGCAGGTCGGGCGTCGGTTCCAGCTCGAGCGTGAGCGCGGCACCCCGGGCGATCTTCGTTCCGGCCGGGCGGGCCGGCCGGAAGTCGGCCACGGCGGCGGCCATGACCAGCGCGTCGAAGCCGGCCTGGCCGTGCGGCCCGACCAGCGCGTCGAGCAGGGCGGTGCGCATCGCCGCGGTCGACTCGGCGCGGACAACCCGCGCCCGCTCGGGCAGGGGCACGCTGACCAGGCCGGCGATCAGGGTTACGCTCGCGCCCCGGTCGAGCGCCGCCTCGGCGATCGCGACGCCCATCCGGCCGGTCGAGCGGTTGCCGATGAACCGGACCGGGTCGATCGGCTCGGCGGTCCCGCCGGCGGTGACGACGAGCCGGCGGCCGTCGAAGTCCGGGGGCGCGGTCCGGGGAACGAGCGGTGGGCGGCTCGCCGGCTCCGGGCTGCGGACCGGCCGCCCGGCGAGCACGGCCACGACGGCGTCGACGATCGCCGGCAGGGCGGCCAGCCGGCCGATGCCGACCTGGCCGGAGGCGAGTGGACCCGGCTCGGGGTCGACGACCGTGTAGCCGAACGCCTCGCGCAGGCGGGCGACGTTCGCCCGGGTCGCCGGGTGGGCGTACATCTCGCCGTCCATCGCCGGTGCGACGACGACCGGCGCGCTCGTGGCCAGGCAGGCCGCGGTGACCGTGTCGCCGGCCAGCCCGTTGGCCATCGCCGCCAGCCAGTGGGCGGTCGCCGGCGCGACGACGATCGCATCCGCGCTGTCGGCGACCACGATGTGGCCGATCCGCCCGTCGGGCAGGAGGGCCAGGACGTCGCTCTCGACGGCGCGCCGGCTGAGCGCCTCGAACGTGAGCGGGCCGACGAAGCGGGTGGCCGAGGGCGTCATCAGCACGACCGTCTCCGCGCCCTCGGCCTGGAGGAGCCGGAGCAGCTCGACCGCCTTGTAGGCCGCGACCGAGCCGGTGACGCCGAGGGCGACGAGACGCCCGGCCAGCCGCTCGCTCACCGGGCAACACCCGGCGCCGGGCCGATCGTCTCGAGCGGTGCACCACCCGCGAGCTCGGCATGGAGGATCGCCAGGCCGCGCAGGGTCAGCTCGGGGTCGATCGCGTCGACCTCCGCGAGGGCCCGTGCCCAGGGCGCCGCGGACAGGCCGCCGGTGAGGATCGCCCGGACCGCCGAGGGTTCGATCCCGGAGGCCTCGGCCAGCTCGCCTCGAACCCGGGCCAGGAGGCCGGCGGCGAGCGCCTGGTAGCCGAAGACCGTGCCGGCCTGCATCGCGCTCACGGTGTCCCGCCCGATCGCCCGCTCGGGGGTGCGCAGCTCGATCCGGGGCAGCTTTGCGGTTCGGGCCGCGAGCGCCTCGAGGCCGAGCTCGAGCCCGGGGGCGATCGCACCGCCGACGTAGGCACCGTCGGCGGCGACCGCGTCGAGTGTCGTCGCCGTCCCGAAGTCGACCACGACCGCGGGCGCGCCGTACAGCCGCTGGGCAGCGAGCGCGTTCACCAGCCGGTCCGCGCCGACCTCGGCCGGGCGCTCGACCCGGATCGCGATCGGAACGGTGCCGGCCCCGGCGACGATGATCGGGGTCTCGCGGCGCCCGGCGATCTGCTCGACCGCGCCGGTCAGGGAGGGCACGACCGACGCGACGGCGATCGCGCTGACGTCAGCGAGCGAGGCGCCGTCGAGCCGCAGCAGACCCTCCAGCGCGACCTCGAGCTCGTCCGCCGTCGAGCCGGCACGGGTCGCCGCACGCCGGCTCGCGACGAGCGTGCCAGAGCGGAACAGCCCGGTCGTCAGATTGGTGTTGCCGATGTCGAGCGCGAGGAGCACGACCGGATGATACGCGTGCACAACGCAGCCGGCCCTGCCAGTGCGGCGACCGGCATCGGCGCATGCCGAAACGCCTTGTGCAGCCGCGCCGCGCTGCGGTACCATCCGGGCCAGAGGGTCGCTGCTCGCCGATCCGCCAGCGTCTCGACCAGCCCGTACCGGCCGTTCGCAGGAGCACGCGTGTCGCCCGTACCGCCCGCGAAGTTCTTCGTCAACCGCGGCATCGTCTCGAGCCGGATCGACCTCTACAACCTCCTGCGCCCGCTCCTCAAGCAGACCGTTTCCTATCGCTACCATCGCGGGCGCGAGCTCGTCGCCCACGGGACCGGCTGGGTCGAGCGGATCGTGGTCGACCACCCCGAGGTCTCGAGCTACTTCACCCCGCTCTCGATCTGCCTGAACGTCGACTCGTTCGAGCACCTGGAGTTCGAGACCCGGCCCGACCAGCTCCTCGTCTACACCCTCGTCCAGGGCGACGAGCGTGTCGAGCTCGAGTTCACGCCGCTCGGTTCGGGCGGCCAGGAGCCGTTCGCGCCACGTCAGCTCGAGTTCGACACGAGCGGCTTCGTCCAGATGGAGCTGCTCGGTCTCGACGCCCGCGAAGAGGAGTAGTGGAGCGGGCCCGGATGCCGGCGGCGTCCGGGCGCGGGGCGGGGGCGCGGCAGGGTCGGCGGCCCGGAGGGGGCTGTCGAGGTTCGGCGATCAAGCGGCGCGGCCCGGGCCGCCTGGCCCGGCGCGTCGAAGGATGGAGGGAGGACGCCCGGCGTGGACTCGATCGCGTCGTACTTCAAGTTCGGTGAACGTGGCACCGACATCGGCACCGAGGTGCGGGCAGGCCTGACCACGTTCATGGTCATGGCCTACATCATCTTCCTGAACCCGTCGATCCTGTCGGCGGCGGGGATCGACGTCCCGGCCGCGTCGGCCGCCACGGCCCTCGTGGCGGGGGTCATGACGATCGCCATGGGCGTCGTGGCCAACTACCCGCTCGCCCTGGCCGCCGGGCTCGGGATCAACGGCGTCGTCGCCTTCACGCTCGTCCTCGGCAACGGGCTCACGCTCGCCGGCGCGATGGGGGTCATCGTCCTCGAGGGTCTGCTCGTGACCGCGCTCGTCCTGGTCGGTGCCCGCGAGGCGATCATGAACGCGGTCCCGCTCGCCCTGAAGCGGGCGATCGGGGTCGGCATCGGTCTCTTCATCCTGTTCATCGGGTTCGTGAACGGCGGCTTCATCAAGTCGCCGGAGGGCGGGATCCCGCCAGTCATCCCGGTCTTCCCGGCCTCGCCGGCGAACTTCGTGTTCATCGCCGGCCTGGCCGTCACGATCGCCCTGTACGTGATGAAGGTCCGGGCGGCGCTGATCATCAGCATCCTCGTGACCACGGTCCTGGCCCTGCTGGCCGGGGTGACGAAGATCCCCGACACGTTCGTCCTCACCCCGTCGTTCGCGACCGTCGGCCAGTTCGACCTCGCCGACGTCTTCAGCAAGCTCGGCCTGCTGGCCGCGCTGCTGACGATCTTCTCGATCATGCTGACCGACTTCTTCGACACGATGGGGACCGTGACCGGCGTGGCCGCCGAGGCGGGCCTCGCCAATTCCGACGGCAGCGTGCCCGGGATCGGGCGGGTCCTCCTCGTCGACAGCCTGGCCGCGGTCGCCGGCGGCGCGGCCGGGATCAGCTCGAACACGACCTACATCGAGAGCGCAGCGGGCGTCGCCGAGGGCGGCCGGACCGGTTTCGCCTCGGTCGTCACCGGCGTCCTCTTCCTGCTCGCGATCTTCCTCTCGCCGATCGCGGGGATCATCCCGGGCGTCGCGACCGCGCCGGCCCTCGTCCTCGTCGGCTACCTGATGTTCACGATCATCCGGGACATCCCGGTGACCGACGTCGAGGAGGGGATCCCCGCCCTGCTCACGATGGTCCTGATGCCGCTGACCTACGACATCACGGTCGGGATCGGGGCCGGGTTCGTGAGCTGGGTGTTCATCAAGGTCGTCCGGGGCAAGCTGGGCGAGATCCACTGGCTGATGTGGGTCGTAGCGATCGCCTTCGTCGTCTTCTTCGCCAAGGACTGGATCCAGGGCTACATCGTCTAGGTTGCCCGACTGCAGCGAACGCCGGCCGGCCCCAGGGACCGGCCGGCTTTCCTGTACCATCCCCACGATGTTCGAACGGACCGCGCTGCCCGAAGGGCCGCGCGTCATCAGCGCCCGCCTGCCCGGGGCTCGTTCGGTCTCCATCGCGGCGTACGTCCTGGCCGGCTCGCGCCTGGAGACGCCCGACGAGGCCGGCGTGGCCCATTTCATGGAGCACATCACCTTCAAGGGGACGGCCGCCTACCCGTCGGCCCGGGCGATCTCGGAGGCGATCGAGGGCGTCGGGGGCAGCCTGAACGCGGCCACCGACCGCGAGTCGACCGTCTACTGGGCCCGCGTCCCGCGCCGCGAGGCCGCCCGGGCGATGGACGTGCTCGGCGAGCTGATCGTCCGCCCGACCCTCGATGATCGTGAGATCGACCACGAGCGGACGGTGATCATCGAGGAGATCCGCTCCTACCTCGACGATCCGGCCGAGTGGGTGCAGATCCTCTTCCAGCTCGCGATGTTCGGCCAGACCGCCCTCGGGCGGGAGATCTGCGGCGACGAGGAGGGGATCCGGCGCCTGCCCGAGTCGGCGATCCGCGAGTTCTGGCGGCGCACCTACCGGCCGGCCAACGTCGTCGTCGCCGCCGCCGGGGACCTGGACCACGCCACGGTCCTCGATCTCGTCGGCGGCGCGTTCGGAACCGGCGACGGTGGGCGCCTCCCGTTCGAGCCGGCACCCGCCCTGCCGGCCGGCGAGCGCTTCCTGCTCGGTCCGCGGCCGACGACCCAGGCCCACCTCGCGGTCGGCGTTCCGGCGCTCCGGCGCGACCATCCCGAGAGCTGGGTGCTGACCGTCCTGAACACGATCCTGGGCGACGGGATGAGCTCACGGCTCTTCCTGACCGTGCGCGAGGAGAAGGCGCTCGCCTACGACATCGGGTCGGGGGTCACCGACTACGCCGATGCCGGGGTGCTCGGCGTCTCGGCCGGGGTCGACCCCGACCAGCTGCAGCCGGCCCTCGAGGCGATCCTGGCCGAGATCGCTCGGCTCCGTGATGCGCTCGTCCCGGCCGATGAGCTCGCCAAGGCAAAAGCGTACGTCTCGGGCGGCCTCGAGCTGCGGATCGAGGAGACGCGCCACCTCGCCTCGTGGATCGGCGGCCAGGAGGCGCTCCACGAGCGGGTCTACACGCTCGACGAGGCGCTCGCCGCGGTCGAAGCGGTCAGCGCCGAAGACGTCCGCAAGCTGGCCGGCGAGCTGTTCCAGGACGATCGGCTGCGCCTGGCGGTCGTCGCCCCCGCCCGCCGGGCACGCGGGCTCGAGCGCGCGCTGCGGTTGCCCTGATGCCGAGAGCCAGCCGTTCGCGGACCGCCCGGCCGGCGCCGGCGCCGGCCGAGTCGAGCGCCGCGGAGGCCGTCACCGTGAAGGCTGTCGCCGCGGAGGCCGTCGCCGCCCCGCGGGGGTCCGGTTCGACCAGCCGCTCGACGGAGGCCCGGCTGGCCCGACTCCACCTGCGCACGGGCGCGTTCGGGCTGGCCCGGGCCGAGCTCGAGACCCTCGCCGGGTCGGGCGAGCTCGACACCGGCGCGCTCCTCGACCTCGCCGAGATCCGCTGGCGGACCGGCGACCTGCCGGGTGCCGGCACGGCGGCCCAGGCCTGTCTCGCGGCCGGTGGCGACGAGGCGCTCGGGTTCGTGATCGCGGCCGAGGCGGCCGTCGCGCTCGGGCGTCCCGGCGAGGCGAAGCGCCTCGCGACGCGCGCCCTCGAGCGGCTCGACCGGCCGCTCGAGGAGCTGTTCGCAGGGATCGCCCGGAGCGCCGTCTGGCCAACCGATCCGGCCGATCCCGGTGAACCGGCCGGTGCCCTGTTCACGACCGAGGCGCCGCTCGCGGCCGACGCCGCCGCGCGCCTCGCCCGGGCCCGCCCGGGCGGGACGGCGACCCCGGCCGGGACGGATGCCACCACCCCGGCCCTGGTGTCCGGGCCGGGCTTCTGGGACGCCGAGCCGGCCGGCCCGGGTGATGACCTCCAGCCCGCCGACCCGGGCGCCGAGCTCGGCGCCGGTCGCGAGGCGGTCGCGGCCGGCGATCTCGACGGGGCGGCCGTTCACCTGGCGATCGCGCTCCGGCTCGACCCCGCGCTCGCGCCGGCCGTCCTCGACGTCGCCGCCGGAGGCAGCGGGCCCGGGCTCGAGGTCGTGCGCGGCGACGCGTTGCGCCTCGTCGGCCACGAGCTGGAGGCCCGGCACGCCTACGCGTCCGCAGCCCGGCTGCTGGCTCTCCGGGAGACGACCCCGCCGACCGGGACCCCGCGGAGGCCGGCCTTGCCCGCCTCCGGCCGGGACGCCCGACCCCCCGCCCGGGCGCCGGCCCGACCGGCCCGACCGACCACGCCCCGTCCGGCCCGTCCGACGGAGCCCGACTCGCCACCCAGGGAGACGACATGACCGAACGAACGCTGGTCCTGATCAAGCCCGATGCCGTCCAGCGCCTCCTCGTCGGCCGGCTGATCAGCCGGTTCGAGGAACGCGGGCTGAAGCTCGTCGGGCTCAAGCTCGTCGCGGTCGATCGCCCGCTGGCCGAGCGCCACTACGCGGTCCATCGCGACAAGCCCTTCTTCGGCGGTCTCGTCGACTTCATCACCTCGAGCCCGCTGATCGCGATCGCCCTCGAAGGCCCGAACGCGATCGGCGTCGTCCGGGCGATGGTCGGCGCGACGCGTCCCCACGAGGCGGCACCCGGGACGATCCGCGGCGACTTCGCGCTCGAGACGGCCCAGAACCTGGTCCACGCCTCGGACGGGGCCGAGACGGCCGCCGCCGAGCTGGCGCTCTGGTTCTCGCCGGCGGAGCTCGTCGACTACGAGCGCGAGATCGACCGCTGGGCGCTCGCCGCGGCCGACTAGGGCGACGCCGGGCTGACCGCGGCGGGCGGGGCTTCGCCGGCCGCATCCGGGACGCCGAGCCAGCCGGCCGCGCCGAGGAAGGCGGCCCCGGCCAGGACGAGGACGAGCAGGCTGGCGATGACCGACCGGTTCCCGTGCCAGGCCGAGCCGAGCTGGCCGATCAGCCGTCCGGCGCGGGTGCTGGACTGCCCGGCGACGCCGCCCGGCTCGGCGGTGCGGGCGACCTGACCTCCCGCTCGACCTGGTCGAGACGGCCGGGGGGGCTCCGCGGGCGTGCCGTCGCCGTCCAGCGCCTCGTCCCGCTGCTCGGCTGTGTTCATGGCCGCCCGGCCAGCCGTGTCCGCCGGACGCCGGAGCGAGCGCGGCCAGCGCAACCGCCCGGCTGCCCGCCCGCCCGGCTCGTCGCCCGGCGTTCGCAGCCCGATCCCGGCCAGCCTGGCGTAGTAGAGGAGCGAGGAGAGGCCGGCCAGGACGACGAGCGTCCGGAGCGGATCCAGGACCGAGCGCCCGACGAGATCGAGCCGGGCCACCCATGCGGTCGAGCCAGGCCAGCCGATCGTCGCCAGGACGAGCAGGACGAAGGCGACCCCGAGCACCGGTGACCGGCGGGCCCAGCCGCCGAGGTGGTCGATCCGCCTCGTGCCGTGGGTCGTTCGGAGGACGAGCGCCCAGGCCGCGAGGGCGGTCTTGGCGAGCGCGAAGACAAGGATCCACGAGCGCGCCGGCCCCCAGGTCTCCGCCCCGGGGGTGGCCAGGGCAAGGATGACGAACCCGGCGTCCTGGGCGATCGAGTAACCGACGACGTGCTCGAGGTCGTCCTGGATCCAGACCGCGAACGTGCCGAACAGGAGGCCGACGGCGCCGAGCGCCACGACCAGCCCGCGCTCGAGATCGAGCGACTCGGCTGGCCCGCCGAGCGAGCCGCCGACCGCGGCCAGGGCCACGACCGCGAAGCCGGACGGCGCCCAGGCCAGGAGGAGCGGCAGGGCCGCCTCGGGGGCGGACTGCGAGAGGCGTCCGGCCCAGGCATGGAACGGGATGACGCCGAAGCGAAGGGCGACCGCGACGACGACCGCGAGGTAGGCCAGTCCGACCGCCCCCGCCCCGGTCCCGGGCGAGACCAGGCCGCTGCCGAGGCCGGCAGTCGCGGCCAGGGCCAGGGTCCCGGCGACCGCGACGGCGCGCAGCTCGCGGGCCCCGACCTCGACGCCCCGCTCGTCGATCGGGGCGACGAGCGTGACGAGGATCCCGGCCAGGCCGGCGGCGACGGCGGCCACGAGCGCCGCGGTCGGGTCGGGCAGGGCGAGCGCCAGGCCCGTCCAGCCGAGCGAGGCGAGGATCGCGGCCGGCACGTTGCGCTGCCAGCTCGTGGCCAGCCCGATGATCGAGATGGCCAGGCCGCTGCCCGCCCCCAGGACGAGGAAGAGGCGCTGGTAGGCGGTCGTGGCGATCGTGCCGTCGCCGATGACGAGCGCCTCGCCGGGCCGGATGGCGAGGGCCGCGAGCAAGGCCAGGACGAGCCCGGCAAAGCCGACGACGAGCGACAGGCCCGGTTTCCGGCGGGTCAGCAGGGCGCCGGTCGCCGCGCCCAGCGCGACGACGAAGAACGGGAGGAAGCTCATCGGCCCGGGCCGTCCCCAATCGCGGATCGGGTCGCGGCTCCGCCCCCGGTGGCGAATCCGCAACGACCGCCGCGGCCGTTCATTCGTCGACCGGCGGTCGAGCCTGCAGCGGCCCGGGACGGCCGCCCGTTGCCGCTGTCCGTCCCCCGGAGCCGAGGTCGCCGCGGGCGGCGAATGCATTCGTGCACAGCGCCCCGACCGCCGCGCCGAGGGCGACGGTCAGGCCGGCGATCCCGAGCTGCCCGAG
>CAYMBB010000001.1:39696-41800 GCA_964388515.1 uncultured Anaerolineaceae bacterium | reverse complement strand
TTCCCGGCGGCGACCCCGACCTCGCCCCGGCCATCCTCCCGGGAACACTCGCCCTGCGCGCGATCCTGGCGGCGCGGGCGCGCGGAGCGGTCCTCGCCGGCGCGAGCGCCGGGGCGATGGCGCTGGCCGCCTGGACCTGGACCCCGGCCGGCGGCCGGACCGGTCTCGGGATCGTGCCCGGACTCGTCGTCGCCCCGCACTTCGAGCCCGAGGCCCTCGCCCGCTGGCGGGAACGGGTCGCCGCCGCCCCTGGGGCGCTCGGCCTCCTCGGCCTGAGCGAGCAGACCGGCGTCCTGTCGTCCGGTCGCCCGAGCAACGGCCACGGGCAACCCTGGCGCGTCATCGGCCCGGGGACCGCCCGCTGGTATCCGCCCGGCGCCGACGATCTGATCGTGGCCCGCGATGGCGAGACGCTGCTCCTGCCCGGCTGAGTCGTGGGGCTGGCACCGACGCCACGAGTCGAGGACTACGAGCAGCTGGCCGTAGCGCTCCGCGGTCTGAGGAGCGGCCGGCGTTAGGAGAGCGATGCCCCCGGGCTGCCGGTCGGGCCGGCCGGGCCCTCCGGGGCCCCCGGGGCGCCGTTCGTCGGACGGCCCGCGCGCTGGTCGGCGACTGGCCGTGCCGCGGCGCCGGAACGGCGACCGGCGTTCATCCGCTCCTCGGCGACCCGGAGGGCGTCGGCGAGAGTCGCACCGGCCCCCGGGCTGGCCCATCCGATCGCCAGGCGGACCGCGACTGCGCCGGCTTCGAGCCACATGTCGCAGGCGGTCCGGACGCGGTCGACATAGTTGATCGCGCCGATCTCGTCGGTCTCGGGCAGCAGGGCGTGGAAGCGCGCGTGGCCGACCCGGGTGACGATGTCGGCGCCCCGCGCGTTCCGGCGCAGCGCGTCCCCGACGGGCGGGATCAGCCGGTCGGCGGCAGCCTGGCCGAGCCGCTCGGCAAGCGCATCGAGGCCGTCGAGCTCGGCGACCAGGACGGTCGTCGCCCGGTGGTAGCGCGCCAGGCGGCGCTCCTCGTTGCGGAACGCCTCGTCCCAGGCGAGCCTCGCCCCGAGGCCGGTGGCAGGATCGACGAGGGCGTCGAGGCCGGCGTCCTGGCCGGCCTCGGTCCCGGCCTCCGGTGCCGTCGGGCCGTGGACGAGCGCCTGGATCGTCGCCTCGGCGCGCGGGTCCTCGTGCGGCGGCAGCGCCCAGCGCGGCGACGGGGGCGCGGTCTCGGGTGCAGCTCGATCGGTCATGGGCGCCACCTCGGGTCCGGGGAACGTTGTCGACGACGGCCCGCGACCGGCCTGGTCGGAAGCGGGAGCAGCAGCGGCAAGGATGCCTCCCGCCTGCGGGGCAGGCGGACGCCCAACCCGCCCTGCAGCGCGACGGCCACGAAGGCTGAGGAACGTGAGTCCGATGACGACGACGTTCGCGACGACAGCGATGACGAGGATGATCAGGATCGCGTCGCGGTCCAAGGCTACACCCCTGCGAGAGTTCAGGCAGCGGGAGTCTAGTCGGCTCTGCCGCCACTGGCGCTGGTACGGGAGTCATGGGACCGACGGCTTACCGGCGCCTTACCGAACGTTACCGCGCCACGGTCGCACGGCCCCCGGACGGGGGGCCATCCTGGCTGCGAACGGGGCCACGCGAGAACCGCGCGGATGCGGTTGCCGCCACCGGCCCCGGGGACAGGAGTGCACGACATGTTGGAACAGATCCGACGAATCGGGCGACGGCGGGCGGCCGCCGGCCTGCTCGCCCTGACCTTCGCGGCGCTCGTGGCGGTTCCGGCCGTCTCGGCCGTCGAGCCGACCACCCCACCGCCGACCGGAGCGGGCCCGCTCGTCCCGGGCCGACCGGGCCCCCAGCGAGCGGACCTGCTGCGTGGTGTCGTCCGGGCCGACCTGACCGTCGTCAAGCGCGACGGCTCGACCGTCCTGGTCCACTACGAGCGAGGCGAGATCACCGCCCTGAGCGAGACTTCGATCACGGTCAAGGGACGCGACGGCATCAGCGCCACCTTCGCGCTGACCCCGGACACCCGCGTCCGCCAGAAGGGCCGGCCGGCCACGATCTCCGACCTCGAGGTCGGTGACCGGGTGATGGTCTTCGGC
>CAYMBB010000001.1:38043-39596 GCA_964388515.1 uncultured Anaerolineaceae bacterium | reverse complement strand
CCCACGCTCCCCTCACCACCCCGGGCCACCTCCGGACCGCTCGTCATCCGACCGAGCCGGCTGGTCGTGGTCGGGGACCTTCGCCCGTCGACCGGCCTGCGCCAGGTCGAGACTCCGGCCGTCGTGGCTGGCCAGGCCGATCCCCGACGGCTGCTCCTCCGCGACGCCTCGATCCTGCTGTTCGTGGCCGCTGCCGCGCTGCTCGGCCTCCAGGCGCTGCCGGCGGCCCTCGGCGGCCGCAGCGGCGGCGTCCTGTCGGCCACCGCGACACCCCGGGGCGCGGCCGGGTCGCCCGGTGGTCCAGCGGCGGTGGATGCCGGCAGCGACGGGACCGTCGCGCCGGCGCCCGACCAGGCCGGCACCCCGAACCCCGCCCCCGCGACCCCGGGCTCGGGCGGGGCATCGATCGCGCCGCCCCCGGCCGCGACCCCGGTCTCGGGCGGCGCCGCATACGCGCCCGACCGCCTGGCGCTGCTCGAGCCGTGCCCGGACCGCGCCGGCTGCTACCGCTACATCGTCAAGCGGGGCGACACACTTGGCCGGATCGCGCGCTTCTTCGGCGTCCCGCTCGACTCGATCCTGCGCCTGAACCCGCAGATCACCGACCCGTCGCTCATCCTGCCGGGCCAGCCGCTCATCCTGCCAGGCCAGCCGGTCGAGTCGCCGGCGCCCACCAACTGACGGCCGCGCGGTCCGGGCAGGCGCCCCGGCCAGGCTCGCCAGGCACCCGACGACGCGGGTCAGGCGCCGAGACCCGGATCCTCGAACACCGCCTCCCCCTCGACCAGGGTGAGGACCGCCCGGGCCTCCCCGATCGACCCGGCGCCACGATCGAAGAGGTCGCGGTCGACGACGACGAGGTCGGCCAGCTTGCCCGGCGTGATCGAGCCGGTCCGGTCGTCAAGGTGGTTGACCCAGGCGGAGCCGATCGTGAACGCTGCGATCGCCTCGTCGAGCGTCAGGCGCTGGTCGGGCAGGAACGGCTCGGCGGCGCGATCCCAGGGCGGCACCCGGTTGACGGCGACTTCGATCTCCTCGAACACGTTGGCCGTGCTGACCGGCAGGTCGCTGCCGCCCGCCAGGCGCGCGCCGGCGTCGAGGAGGCTCCGATACGGGTACTGCCAGCGGGTCCGCTCCGGCCCCAGGAACGGGATCGTCAGCTCGGTCATCTGGGCGTCGTGGCAGGCCCACAGCGGCTGCATCGAGGCGGTCACTCCGAGCGCCGCGAAGCGCGGCAGGTCGGCCGGGTGGATCAGCTGGAGGTGGGCGATGTGGTGGCGCCGCCGGCCATCGTCCGGGCCATTCGCCGCACGGGCCGCCTCGACCGCGTCGAGCGCCTCCCGACAGGCCCGGTCGCCGATGGCGTGGAAGTGGACCTGGACCCCGGCCGCGTCGAGCCGGGTCACCGCCCGCCGGAGGACCGCGGGGTCGTTGAAGCTCGTCCCCCGGTTGTCGGTCGGACGGCCGTGTCGGTCGAGGTACGGCTCGAGGAGCGCCCCGGTGTAGTTCTCGAGCACGCCGTCGACCATGATCTTCACGGTCCCCGGATCGAA
>CAYMBB010000001.1:33599-37943 GCA_964388515.1 uncultured Anaerolineaceae bacterium | reverse complement strand
CGGTGTAGTTCTCGAGCACGCCGTCGACCATGATCTTCACGGTCCCCGGATCGAACCGGCCGACCGGGCCGGCGGCGCGGCGGGCGAGCAGCTCGTCGACCTGCGACTCCTCGCCCCCGGGACGCCACCAGAGTGACCCGCGAACCCGGGCGGTCAGCTCGCCCCGGGCCGCCAGGGCCCGGTAGACGGCCTCGTCGTCGGGCTCGACCCAGGCGTCCTGCCAGGCCGTGATGCCCAGGCCGTGGAGGTCCCGCTGGGCGATCCGGATCGCCTCCTCCCGCCGCTCCCGCGGGGCGGGCGGGATCAGCCGCTCGACGAGGAAGCGGGCCCACTCGTGGAGCGTGCCGCTCGGCGTGCCGTCGGGGTCACGTTCGATCCGGCCCCCGGGCGGGTCCGGCGTCGCGGCGGTGATGCCCGCCAATTCGAGGGCCCCCGAGTTCACCCACGCCCCGTGGACGTCGCGGTTGACCAGGTAGACGGGACGGTCGGGGACGATCCGGTCGAGCTCCTCGCGGCGGGGCGTGCCGCCCGGGAACTGGTCCATGTACCAACCCCCGCCGAGGATCCATTCCGCCTCCGGATGCGCGGCCGCGTACTCGACGATCGTCTCGAGGTAGGCGTCCCGGCTGCCCTTGTCGTGGAGGTAGACCTGCTGACGGTACGTGCCGTAGTGGGTCGGGTGGAGGTGGCAGTCCTGGAACCCGGGCAGGACGGTCCGACCGCGGAGCTCGATCAGCCGCGTCCGGGGACCGACAAGAGCGCGGATGTCGCGGCCCGTCCCGACCGCCGCGATCCGCCCGTCCCGGATCGCGACCGCCTCGGCGCGCGGCCGGTTCGGGTCGACGGTGTGGACGATCCCCCCGACGAGCGCGATGTCAGCCATCGGTTCCCGGGCCATGACCTTCGATCCTCCTTGCCGCGACGACGCGGCGGCTGGGTCCTGGTGAGCCGTGTGGGGATCGAACCCACGACCGGAGGATTAAAAGTCCCCTGCTCTACCACTGAGCTAACGGCCCGCCGCGATTCTGCCACCCCGCGGGGCGAGCGGTACCGGGGCGTCTCGCTGGGCGCCGGCACGATCGGCATCGGGAACGAGCGCCAACGGGCGAGCCCGCCTCGCGCTCCGATCCGGCCGCCGGCACGGCCGCTACTTCGGCAGGAGCTCCTCGGTCACGAGCTGGTCGACCGTGACCGGGTTGGGCACCATCCCGAGCGAGGTCATGAACTCGAGCGAGGCCTGCCACCCGGTCCGGTCGATCGTGCCCAACGGGGCTCCCGTCCGGGTGTTCTTCCAGGTCTCGATCGTCGCCTTCAGGATCGCCAGCTGCTTGGCCGGATCCTGGCCGAGGTCGGGGACGGCCTTGACCGACGCGTCGAGGCCGCGCTGCGGGTCGGCCGCGATCTCGTCCATCGCCCGGAGCGTCGCGGCGACGAACGCCCGGAGCGCGTCCGCCTTCGTGGCCAGGGTCTGTCGCCCGGTCACGAGCCCCGGCCCGGGGAGCGGCGTCGCCTCGTCCACGTGGAGCACGACCGCCCGCTCGCCGCTCAGCTCGAGCTGGACCGGCTCGTTGTTGGCGAACCCGGTCGCGGCGTCGACCGCACCCTCCCGGACCGCCACGCCCTGGCCGAAGTCGGGGTAGAGGACGAGCTCGACGTCGTCCGGGGTCAGCCCGACCGAGGCCAGGAGCGCCTGGAGCATGATCCACGACGAGCCGTACTTGCCCGGGATGCCCACCTTGCGGCCCTTCAGGTCGGCCGCGGTCCGGATCCCGGACGAGGCCTTGGCGAAGACGATCGAGGGGTTCGTGCCGTAGATCGTGGCCGCGTAGACGATCGGGATCCCCTGGCTGACGGCCGGGATGACGCTCGTGCCGTCGGCGCTGCCGATGTCGATCGCGCCCTGGCCGAGGAGCGTCACGAGGTCCGGGTCGATCTTGTTCTGGAGCTCGACCTCGAGCCCGGCGTCGCGGTAGTAGCCGGCCTGGTCGGCCAGGTAGAACTGGGCGAACTGGACGCTCGGGATGTAGCCGAGCCCGACGACCAGCTTCACCGGTTCGGCCGAGGAGGTGGCGACCGGCGGTCCGGACGGGATGATCGTGGGCCCGACGTTCAGGTCCGACGACGCGGGGGGCGCGCTCGCGCCCGAGGTGCAGGCGGCGAGGAGGCCGACCGTGGCCAGGACGGCGGCGATGGCCTGGGGCCGGACGCCGGGAGCGGGAAACCGGGACGAGCGCACGCGATCCTCCTGTGGTGACAGACGACGGCTCACCGGACGCCGACCAGGCGGCGCTCGATGAGCACGATGACGACGTAGAGGGCGATCCCGAGCAGGGCGATCGTCAGCAGCGTGGCGAACATCAGCGGGATATCGAACAGGCTCCCCCGGGCGAGATTGATCAGGACACCGAGCCCGCGCTCGCCACCGGCCCACTCGCCGACGATCGCCCCGATGACGGCGAGCGTCACGCCGACCCGCATCCCGCCCAGGATCGCGGGCAGGGCGGCGGGGACCTCGAGCTTCGAGATCAGCTGCCAGCGCGTCGCCCGGAAGCTGCGCGCCATCTCGAGCAGGCGCGCATCCACCGAACGGATCCCGACCATCGTCGCCACGGCGACTGGGAAGAAGACGATCAGCGAGGAGATGATCACCTTGCTCAGCAGCCCCGAGCCGAACCAGAGCGCGATCAGCGGGGCGAGGGCGAGGACCGGGGTCGCCTGGGCGGCGACCAGGTAGGGCGAGAGGAGGCGCTCGGCGAGCCGCGAGCGGGCCAGCAGGAGGCCGACGAGGAGGGCCACGACGCCCCCGACCGCGAAGCCGAGCAGGATCTCGAGCAGCGTCGTGGCGAGGTGGGGGGCAATCGTCCCGTCGGCCCAGGCGCGCACGAACCGGGCGGCGACGGTCGCCGGACCGGGCAGGATGAACGGCGGATAGCCGCCCACGAAGACGATCGCCTGCCAGGCGCCGATGAACCCGGCCAGGCTGACGACGACCGGCAGCCAGGAGTGGGCGACCCGACGCCCGAGCTCCGCGCCGCGGGGGACCTGGGCGGTGGCGGACATCGCTCAGTCGTCCTCGTGGCCGAACGGATCGAACCACGCCGCGGTCCCCGCCTCGGCCGCCGTCTCGCGGATCCGGGCGGCCGCGGGGCCCGGCCGAGGCGGAACCGCGGCCGCCTCGCGGAGCGCGACCTGGTCATCGGTCGTGTCGACGAGGTGCGCGCGGATGGCGGCCGCCGCGCGCGAGACGATCGCGGAGTCGAGCTGGGCCGGCGAGCGCGGCCGGGGCAGCTCGACCGGCACGGTGGCCACGACGTGCCCCGGCCGGGGCGAGAGGACCGCCACCCGGTCGGCGACGAAGACCGCCTCGGTGATGCTGTGGGTGACGAGGATGATCGTCGTGCCGGTCCGCTCCCAGAGCCGGAGCAGCTCGACGTTGAAGCGCTCGCGGGTCAGGGCGTCGAGGGCGCTGAACGGCTCGTCGAGGAGCAGGACGGACGGCTCGAGGGCCAGGGCGCGGGCGATCGCCAGCCGCTGGCGCATCCCGCCCGAGAGGTGCGCCGGTCGGGTCGCGGCGAAGTCGCGCAGCCCGACCAGTCCGAGCAGCTCCGCGGCGCGGGCGGCCTGGTGCTCTGGAGGCCAGCCGGCGAGCTCCATCGGGAGCCGGACGTTGCCTTCGGCGCTCCGCCAGGGCAGGAGGCGGGGCTCCTGGAAGACGAGGGCGAGACGCGGGTCCGGGCCCGCGACCCGCTCACCGTCGATCGACACCTGGCCTCGATCCGAACGCAGGAGGCCGGCCGCGACCCGCAGGAGGGTGCTCTTGCCGCAGCCGTTCGGACCGATCAGGGCGACGACCTCGCGGGGCGCAACCGCGAGGTCGACTCCGGCGAGGACCGGGAGGACGCCCGCTGGCCCGCGGAAGGAGATGTGCAGGTCGGTGATCCGGATCCCGGCGCCGGCGGCCGGCGGCCCCCCGGTCGCACCCGAGCCGATCGCGCCCGGGGAGGCGCTCGAGCCCGCCGTCGTCCTCACCTGCGCCGCTGCCGACATCCCGTGCTCCGTCGCTCTGCCACAGTGCTCCGGGGCGACAGCCGAGGGCGACCAGGCATCCCGGAACCGGGACGGGTCGCCGTCGCCTTCTTTCATCCGGACTGTACCGTCGGCTCCGTTGAGGCGGCGCCGCGCGCCGCCCCCGGATCTGCTGGCACCCGGTCGACCGGATCGGATCGTGTCGGCCGGGCCGCTCGTGGGCTCGTCCCGCCTGCGCGGGACCCTACCACCGGTCGGGAATCGCACCCTGCCCCGAAGGCTGACCGGAATCTATCACGGCCCGTTCCGGGGGCTCGT
>CAYMBB010000001.1:29293-33499 GCA_964388515.1 uncultured Anaerolineaceae bacterium | reverse complement strand
CGATAGACGCCGAACGGGCGCTCGTAGCGCTGCTGCGCCTCCGGGTCCGGCGCCATCCGGCGCTCGACCGCCGTCATCTGCCGGACCGCCGCTACCCGGTCGGGAACCACGCCCGCCCCCACGGCGGCCAGGATCGCTGCCCCGAGCAGCGCCGTCTCGCCGACCCGCGGGATCGCCACCGGGAAGCCGGTCACGTCGGCCTTGATCTGCGCCCAGAGGTCGCTCCGGGCCGGACCGCCGGCCAGGCGCAGCTCGGTCACCGGCACGCCGGCAGCGAGGATCGGCTCGGCGACGTGGCGGATCGCATACGCGGCCGCCTCGAGGACCGCCCGGGCGAGGTGGCCGCGGGTGTGGGCCAGGGTCAGGCCAACGAACGCGCCCCGGGCCAGCTCGTCGAAGATCGGGGCCCTCTCCCCGGCCAGGTAGGGCAGGAAGACGAGGCCGTCGGCACCCGGCTCGAGCGCGGCCGCCTCCGCCTCGAGCTCGTCGAGCGTCCAGCGACCACCGAGCAGCGCATCGCGCAGCCAGGTCAGGGCAGCCCCGGTCGAGGCCATCGCCCCGCCCAGGACCCAGCGCCCATCGATTGGCGCGGGGGCGGTGAACGTCCCGGGCAGCTCGAGCGGCCGATCGGCGTAGACGCCGAACCCGCCCGATGCGCCGCCGGTGTCGACCGCGTCGCCGGGCGCGAGGAGTCCCGCCCCGAGCATGCTCGCGGTGCCGTCGTTCACCCCGGCCACGACAGGGAGCCCGGGGACGAGCCCGAGCTGCTCTGCCGCGGCGGACCGGAGCGGGCCAAGGAGCTCGCCGACCGCGATCGGGGGCGGGATCCGGGCAGGGTCGATCCCGGCCGCCCGAAGCGCGTCGCCCACGAGCGGCGCTTCGTGCGCCTGGAGCGCGGTGGCGGCCCGGCCGGTCAGCCAGAGCCCGAGGGCGTCCCACGAGCCGAGCAGCCAGCGGGCGGCGGCCACCGCCCCCGGATCGGCGCGGGCGAGCCAGGCGAGCCTGGGCAGGAGCCCGAACCCGGGCGCTCCTCCGATCCGGCGGTCCTGCCAGGTGATCGCCGCCCGGACCGGGCGGGCTTCCTCGTCGAGGGCGGCGAGGGTGGGGCCCTGGCCGACGCCGCAGATCGCGACCAGCTCGACCCCGGTCGTGTCGAGGGCGCGAACGGAGGCGGCCAGGGCGCGCCACCAGTCGGCCGGATCCTGCTCGGCGCGCCCGTCCGGTCCGATCTCGATCGGGCAGGCCTGGCGGGCGATCCCGAGCGGCCGACCGTCCAGGTCGAACAGGCCCGCCTTCGCCTCGCTCGTCCCCAGGTCGAGGCCGAGGACCGCGCGCGTCATCGGCCGGCCGGGCCGTAGACCTCCGGGTTGACGCAGGTCGGGAGTCGCTCGCCGCGCAGTCCGGCCAGCAGGTTCGCGGCGGCCATCTCGGCCATCTTCGCCCGCGTGGCGCGCGACGCGGAGGCGATGTGGGGCACGACGAGGCAGTTCTCGAGGCTGAGCAGCGTGTCGTCGGCGCGCATCGGCTCGGGATCGGTGACGTCGAGCGCGGCGCCGCCGACGACGCCGTCCCGGAGCGCCTCGTAGAGGGCCGCCTGGTCGACGACCGGGCCGCGCGAGGTGTTGACGATGATCGCCGTCGACTTCATCCGGCGCAGGCGCTCGGCATTCACGAGGTGGCGCGTCTCCGGCGTCAGGTTGACGTGGAGCGAGACGAAGTCCGAGCGCTCGAACAGCTCCTCGAGACCGACGTACGTGGCCCCGAGCGGCTCGGTCACCTCGGCCGGAAGCGGGCTGACGTCGTGGTACAGGACGGTCATGTCGAAGCCCCGGGCCCGGCGCGCGACCGCCTGGCCGATCCTGCCGAAGCCGACGATCCCGAGCGTCCCGCCGTGGACGTCGACCCCGAGCAGCAGGAGCGGCCCCCACGTCTGCCAGCGATCCGCCCGGACGTAGCGGTCGCCCTCGGCGATCCGGCGCGCGGCCGCCATGATCAGCGCGAAGGCGAAGTCGGCGGTCGTTTCCGTGAGCACGCCGGGCGTGTTCCCGACCGGGATCCCGCGTCGGGTCGCCTCGGGGATGTCGATGTTGTCGAAGCCGACGGCGTAGTTGCTGACGACCCGGAGCTGCGGGCCGGCGCGGTCGAGGAGCTCGGCGTCGACCCGGTCGGTGAGCAGGGTGAGGATCCCGTCGCAGCCCGCGACCGCGTGCAGGAGCTCGTCGCGCGGGGGCGGGAGCTCGTCCGGCCAGACGGTCGCGTCGCAGGCCTCGAGGATCGGGCGAAGCCCCTCGTCGGGGATCCGGCGGCTGACGAAGACGCGCGGGCGAGGGGTCGGCTCGGTCATCGTCGCGCTCCGCTCAGACGACGAGCGGCTCGATCACCGCCCGCATCCGCTCGAGGGCGGCGCTGATCCGCTCGCGCGAGTTGGCGTAGCTGATCCGGATGTGATGCCAGCCGACGTCACCGAAGGCGGTCCCGGCCAGGACCGAGACGCCGGCCTCGAGCAGCAGCCGGTCTGCCAGCTCGGCCCCCGACAGCCCGGTCTCGCTGATGTCGGGGAAGACGTAGAAGGCGCCCGACGGCTTCAGGCAGCGGACGCCGCGGATCGAGTTCAGGCCGTCGACGATCAGGTCGCGCCGGGCGCGGAACTCGGCGACCATCGCCTCGACCTCGTCCTGGGGACCGGTCAGGGCCTCGACCGCCGCCACCTGCGAGAACGCGCTCGTGCACGAGACCGAGTTGATGATCAGCCGGCTGATCGGCGCCACGAGGGTCTCCGGGACGATCGCGTAGCCGAGCCGCCAGCCGGTCATCGCGTATGTCTTGCTGAACCCGTCGAGGACGATCGTCCGGTCCGCCATCCCGGGCAGCGAGGCGATCGAGAGATGCTCGCCCTCGTACAGGATCCGGCCGTAGATCTCGTCGGCCAGGACGATCAGGTCGCGCTCGCGGGCGACGGCCGCGATCCGTTCGAGGTCGTCGCGAGTGAGGACGCCACCGGTCGGGTTGGCCGGCGAGTTGAGGATGAGCATCCTCGTCCGGGGCGTCACGAGCCGGGCCAGCTCGTCGGGGTCGAGCCGGAAGCCGTGCTCCATCCGGAGCGGGAGCGGGACCGGTCGTCCGCCGACGAAGCGGGTCATCGACTCGTAGATCGGGAACCCGGGATCGGGGTAGATCACCTCCTCGCCTTCGTCGACGAGGGCCATGATCGCGTAGAACATGATCGGCTTGGCGCCCGGGGTGACGATCACCCGGCCAGGGTGGACGGTGAACCCCTTGCGCGCGGTCGCGTCGGCCGCGATCGCCTCGCGCAGCGCCGGCAGTCCGACGGCCGGGCCGTAGTGGGTCCAGCCCTCGTCGAGCGCCCGCTGGGCGGCGACCCGGATGTTGGCAGGAGTGTCGAAGTCGGGCTCCCCGATCTCGAGGTGGATGACGTCCCGGCCGGTCGCCTCGAGGGCGCGAGCCCGGGCGGCCGCCTCGAAGGCGTTCTCGGTTCCCAGTCGATCCATCCGTTCGGCCAGTCGCATGGGGGGCATCCTAGCATCCCGACGGGGGCTCGCGCGGGGCGTCTCGCGCAGGCGGTGGAGCGTGTCGTGTCAACGCCTCAGAGAGGCCGGCGGGAGCCGCTGTCCGCAGGGCGCGGGCTACGACACAGGGCGCGGGCGGCCGGAGCGGGCGGCGATACAATCGGCCGGTGACCACCTTCTACACGATCGACCGGGCGAACGAGCGGATCCCCGAGGTCCGCGAGCTGCTCCTCCGTCTGCGTTCCCAGCGCGAGGAGCTCGTCCGGCTGCGTGACCGCTACGTCGAGCTGACCGGAAGGTCATCCGGCGGCGGGGAGGTCGGTCCCCGCGAACGTTCCGACAGGGGCCGCGATGCCGTCGCGGATCGGGCTGGGGGATCAGGTGCGGCGGTCAGCGACCTCGACGACGCCCGCCTCGTGCGCCTGCGGATCAAGGGAATCGTCGACCAGATGGGTGCCTCGGTCGCCCGGATCGACCGCTGGGGGATCACCCTGCGCGACATCCAGGCCGGACTGATCGACTTTCCCGCCCTGGTCAACGGCCGCCAGGTCTGGCTCTGCTGGCAGCTCGGGGAGGAGGATGTCGCGTGGTGGCACGAGCTCGACACCGGCTTCACGGGCCGGCAGCCGCTGAGCGAGCTCCGCTGACCGGGCGGCCGGCCGAATCGGGGACCCGGCGA
>CAYMBB010000001.1:20447-29193 GCA_964388515.1 uncultured Anaerolineaceae bacterium | reverse complement strand
TGCCCGCGACGGCCCGCGCGGCGGCGTTCAGGGCCGGCCTGGCGGCCTACGAACGCGGCGATTTCTTCCTGGCCCACGAGCTGCTCGAGCCGGCCTGGATGGGCACGGACGATCTCCTCGAGCGGGAGCTGTACCAGGGCATGATCAAGCTCGCGGCCGGGTTCGTCCATGTCGCGCGCGGTCGTCCGGCGGGCGCGACGAAGAACCTGCGGGGCGCCCGGGACCGGCTCGGACGCGTTGCCGAAGCTGCCGGGAGCGATGGGGGGCGCGATCCCGACGTCGGGGTCGATCTCGACCTTCCGGCCCTCGTGGCAGCAATCGATGCGGTCCTGGCGAGCCTCGAGGCCGGGACGCCGGTGGAGCGGATCGTCGCCCCACCCGTGGCCCGGCTGGCTCGGCGGCCCGACGGGCGCTGAGCCCGGCGCCGGCCCCGGCGGCCCAGCCGATCATCCGTCGGCCGAACCGGCGTTCTGCGCCGCGGGACAAACCGCGGGTGCGGTGAGGGCGGCCGAACCGGCGTTCTGGGCAGCGGGACAAACCGCCGGTGCGGTGAGGGACCCGGTCGGCTGGAGGCGCTGACCCGCGGTCAGACGGGGGGTTAACCTGGCCTGCCCCCTGCGCGGCGGGTGGAGGGGGCCGGTCAGCCGCGCCGGCGAAGGCGACCGAGGATCCCGCGCGCCCGCTCCTTGTGGGCGAACGCCCAGCCGATCAGGAGCAGGATGATGAAGTCGATCGTGCCGGCGCCGGCGGCGTTCAGGTAGCCGAGCTGCTGGCCGATCTCGCCGGAGATCTTGAGGGCCGGAATCGTGGCTCCGACGAGGCCGAGCTGGAAGAACGGCGGCTGCGGGGCGAGATTCGCTCGCACGCTCTGGGTGATCACCCCGCCGGCGGTCGTGCCACCGACGAGGAACGCTTCCGAGCCACTCGTCACCGCTGCCGAACCAGCCAGGCCCGCGGCCGGCAGGTCAGTCTCCGGCAGATGCTGCCACGCCGGCAGCTCGCCGTTCGTCGAGGGAATCGCCCAGTACAGCTCGCCCTTCGGAACGGTGCCGTCCGAGCCTCCGACGAGGTAGATCGCGCCGTTGGCCGTGAACGTCGCCGCGTCCGTCCGGGCGACCGGCAGGTTCGGTGGGCCGTTCCGGACCCCGAACCGCACGATCGTGCCCGGACGACCGTCGATCGTGCCAAGCTCGCCACGCTGGACCGCGCCCGTGGGACCGTTCGCGTCCCGCCCGCCGTAGACCCACAGGAAGTCGCCGATCAGCGCCGCCCCGGCGTCCGCCTGGGGCAGGACGAGATCCGCCTGCGGCTGCCAGGCGGTGAGCTTCCCCTTTGCGTCGAGGGTCGACTTCCAGACCGACGTCACCGGCCCCGAACCGTCGTTGCCGCCGACCAGGAACAGGCCATCGCCGGCGACGGCGATCGCCGCCCCGGTCCGCGGCGCGGCCAGGGTCAGCGGGAGCTTCGCCTCGTCGGCGGTCTGCCACGGCCCGAGCGCCCCGGTCGCCGGGTCGACGGTCGTCACGTACGCGCTCGTGGTGGGCGCGCCGCTGGCGTCGCTGCCGCCGAGGACGAAGATCTGCCCGCCGAGGAACGCGGCGGCTTCGTTCGTCAGCGGCTGGGGGAGCGCCGGACCTTCGGTCCACGAGGAGAAGTTGCCGTTCGGATAGAGGGTCGCCACGAACACCTTGTCACTGGCGGTGGTGCCGTCCGTACCCCCGATGTAGAGGAGCTTCGTACCGGCCACGACGGCGGCCCCGTCGGTCCGCGGCACCGGGAGCGAGAGCTCCGCCGGCGAGGGTTCCCAGGGGAGAACCGCTCCGGCCGGAGCCGGGCAGGGAAGGGTCCTGTTCTCGGGCGGGCAGAGGTTGACGGGCGACCAGGCGAGGATGCCCAGGTCGATCGTCGAGAAGACGGTGAAATAGTAGGCCCTGTCCGGGATGTAGCCGAGCATGAAGATGATGACGATGAACCAGAAGAACGCCTTCAGCGAGGCCCACGACCAGCCGTCCGCGTCGAGCAGCCCGAACAGCACGCGCCGTCGCGTCGTGGTTCCCGATGAGAGCGCCTGTCCCGACATCGTCCTCCATCCTCACCGCGCGTCCCGCCTCGACGGGTCGCCCGGCCAGCTCACTTGATCGTCAGCGTTCCCGTCATGTTCGGGTGCACGGTGCAGTAGAACGTGTACGTCCCGGCCGGCAGGGCCGGCACCTGGTACGTCCGCGTACCGACCCCGTTGAAGATCTCGCCCTTGAAGACTTCCTGACCGTTGGCGTCCTTGATCGCGACGTTGTGGGGCACCCCGGCGTCCTGGTTGTTGAACTCGATCGCGAACGGCTGGCCCGCCGGCGCCTCGAGCTCGGACTTGTCGAACTGGATGTTCTGGGCCGTGACCTGGAGCGTCGTCGCGGCCGGGGCTCCGCCGGCGCCCGGGGCAGCTGAACCGGCGGGCGCGGGCGAACCGGCCGGGGCGGGCGATGCTGCCCCGCCGCCACCGGCGGTGAGCGCGGCGCTCCAGCAGGCCGGAACAGGAGTGGCGTCCGGGGCAGGCTGGTATTTCGGGTCACGCCAGCCGGTGAACGTCTGCTCCTTGCCCGTCTTCGGATCGATCACGGGCTCGCCGAGTGAGGGATCGCGGACGACATACTCCTTGTCGTTCGTCGCCCGCAGGAAGGCGATCAGGTCGTTGATCTGGACGTAATTGAGCGGACCGGGCGGGTTGCCCGCGTCCGACCAGACCGGCATCAGGCTGTTCGGGTTGCCGCAGACGTAGCGCCCGCCGACGGTCAGGACGTTGCGCAGGTAGTTCGCGTTCAGGTGCTGGTAGAGCTTGCTCTGGTCGTTGAGGACGGGCCCGATCCCGCCTTCCCCCTTCGCGCCATGGCAACGGGCGCAGTTCGCCTGGTAGATGTTGTAGCCGCGTTCAACGGCAGTCACCTGCTGGGCCGCGGCGTCGGCTGCCAGGCGGCTCTCGGGCGGGACGAACGGCAATCCCTGGAGCGGCCCGGGAAAGCCGAGCTCGTAGAGGTAGTAGATCGCGATGAACACGACGACGACGGCCACGACGAGAAAGCCGACGCCACGCGCGCTCGCGCTCTGGCGCACGATCTTGGCCGCCCGCTCGGGTGTCAGGCCGAACGCACGGGCGCTGGGGGGGGCGGAGAACCGGTCGACCGGAACGGTTTCGGCTGCCGGCCGGGTAGCCGGCAGCCGCTCCTCCGGGCGCGAGCCGGGCTGATCGGTCATCGGACTCCTCGAAGATCGGGGGCGTGGATCACGTGGCTCGGCCGGCCGGTCAGATGCAGCCGGTCGGCGTGCGGGGCGGGATGATGCCCGGCTGGCCGAGCGCGATCGGCAGTGGACCGAGGGTGATCTTGCCGGTGTCGATCGTCAGCACGCCCGCGGCGTCCACGATCTCGGCGAAGCGGTCCATGCTCCGCGGGGCGGGGCCGTACTGGGCGCCGGCCGCCTTGATCCCGAGCCGGTCGTAGCGCGAGCCGTGGCAGGGGCACTCCAGCCAGAAGTTCTTCAGGCACTCGTTCGGCTTGCAGCCGAGGTGCGGGCAGCGCTGGTAGAGCGAGCGGACGTTGAGCGCCGTGCCATCGCCGGTCTTGTCCTCGCCCGGAATGAACTCCTGGCGCGACGGGTCGATGAGGACGACGAACGCCCGCGCGTCGGCGTAGTAGGCCGGGAAGCCCTGGTCGATCGGCAGGCTGCTGTTCTGGGCCTTGACGTCGCTGAACTTGCCGATCGTGATCTTGCCGCCGAAGCCGCCGGCCAGGTTCGGCCAGATGAAGCCGACCGTGCCGGCCGCGGCCTGCAGCAGCCAGACGCCGATGCCGGCCGCCAGCGAGGTGCGCAGCAGCTGGCGCCGGGACAGGCCCTGGACCTGCTCGTGGCGGAGCGCCTTGATCGCCTCTCTGCTCAGGGCCTGGGGCTTCGAGGCCGGCTCGACGTGGTAGTTGCTCATCGCCTGGGATGTCCTCGTCTGCGTCGACTAGAGGCTGAAGTGAAGACCGGGGGTGTTCACGTACGGGATGACGAAACTGTAGCCGGGACCCCGGAAGAAGATCCCGATGAAGGTCACCACGAGCCCGAGGATGCAGAAGAAGGTGAACAGCATGACCGCCGTCTTCCGGTCCGAGGGCCGGGTCGCGAGCAGGTTGCCGCGGTCCACGTAGGGGACGAGGGCCGCGCCCACCAGGACGAACGTCGGGACGAGCACTCCGGCCACCGTCGGGTGGAAGTAGGCCAGCAGCTCCTGGAGACCGAGGAAGTACCAGGGCGCCTTGGCCACCGCCGGCGTCACGTTGCCGTTCGCGAGCGCCTCGAGCGGGGCGTTGATGAACAGCCCCATGAGGAGCAGGAAGACGGTCATCATCGCCGCCGCCAGGAACTCGATCGTCAGCAGGTGCGGCCAGGTCATGACCGTGTCGTCAGGTTCCTTCTGGACCCGGACGACGGCGTCCTGCTTGACCAGCGCCAGCAGGCGGTACGGGCGTGCCGACATCGGCACGCGCTGCTTGTCGATCTCGGTCCGCCGTGACGGGTCGACAGGGAGGACGACGCGCCGCTCGGGCGGCGCCTTCTGATCAGTCATGCCACAGAACCTCCGGCCGCCAGGAGCGGTCGAGGCGAAAGCGCAGGCGGCCACCGGAGCGAGCGCACTCCTGGGTGGCTCGGCGATGGGCGCAGACGGGGACGCACGGATCGGCCGTTCATAGCGGCCCAGAGATCCCGCCGTCCTTGCGGATCCGCCAGAAGTGAACAGCAAGGAAGATCGCGGCCACGAGGGGGAAGACCATGATGTGGAGGACGTAGAAGCGCAGGAGCGTGTTCTGCCCGACCTCGATCCCGCCGAGCAGGATCAGCTTCGTCGGCGTGTTGAAGAGCGGGGCGTAGCCGCCCATGTTCGTGCCGATCGTGATCGCCCAGTAGGCGATCTGGTCCCAGGGCAGGAGGTAGCCGGTGAAGCTGAGCATGATCGTCAGGAAGAGCAGGACGACGCCCACGACCCAGTTGAACTCGCGCGGCGGCTTGTAGGCGCCGTGGTAGAAGACCCGCATCATGTGCAGGAAGACGAAGAAGACCATCAGGTGGGCCGCCCAGCGGTGGATGTTCCGGGTCAGGAGCCCGAACGCGACGCTGCTCTGGATGTTCAGGATGTCGGTGTAGGCCATCGTCGCCGAGGGGACGTAGTAGAACATCAGGTAGACCCCGGTCACGGTCAGGACCAGGAACAGGAAGAAGCTGAGCCCGCCGAGGCAGAACGTGTAGGCGAACTTCACCGCGTGCTGGCGGACGCGGACCGGGTGGAGGTGGAGGAAGACGTTGTTCATGACCGCGTACGCCCGCGACCGCTCGTCGGTGGGGTACGGGTTGCGGAACAGCGATCGCCAGACGGCGCTTCGGCGGATGCCCTGGTCCACCCGCTCGAGGAAACTCACCTGGATCCTCCTGCCACGCCGGACGTCCCGGCCAGCTGCGCATCACGGTACGACTCCTTGTAGAGCCGCCCGTCGCTCGAGATCTCCTGAAGCTCGAACCGCTCCATGGTAATGGCGTCGAACGGGCATCGCTTGACGCACAGCGCGCAGCGGATGCAGCGCTCCTCGTCGAGGACCATCGCGGCACCCTGGTTCCAGCCGTAGGCCTCCTCGAGCTCCGGCAGGAGGCCCTCGCTCTTGAGCTGGTTGACGTCGACCATGTGGATGACCCCCTCCGGGCAGACGTCGGCGCAGGCGCCGCACAGGACGCACCGGAACGGGTCGAACCAGATGTTGAAGTTGCACATCAGGCAGCGCGTCGACTCCGCCACCGCCTCGGTCGCACCGTAACCGAGCTCGACCGGGGTCGAGAAGTTGACCGCCGGGTCGGCCGACGGGATGCGCATCTGGAGCGGCACCATCGGGATGTGCTGGCGGGGCAGGATGTCGTAGAACTCGGGCATCTCGTGACGCCACGAGCTGGTCACCTTCACGTTCGGGGTGACCGTCACGTCGGTCCGGCCGGAGAGGTAGCGATCGATCGCATAGGCGCACTTCTTGCCGTGGCCGGCGGCCTCGATGAGTGTCGTCGGGCCGGTCACGAAGTCACCGCAGGCGAAGACGCCCTTCACGTTCGTGGCGTACGTCGCCGGGTCCACCTTCACCCGCCCACGGTTGATCTCGAAGCTCGATTCGACCGGCAGGAACGAGAGGTCGGCAGCCTGCGAGACGGCGGGGATGACGGTGTCGGCCTTGATCACGAACTCCGAGCCGGGGATCGGGACCGGCGAGCGGCGGCCCGACGCGTCCGGCTCGCCGAGCCGGTTGCGGACGAACTTCACACCGGTCACGTGGCCGTTCTCGCCGAGGATCTCGACCGGGCTGGCGAGGAACTCCATCCGGACGCCCTCGCGCTCCGTCTCGCCCAGCTCCTCCTCGTCGACGACGAGCTCGGAGCGGGTCCGGCGGTAGACGATCGCCACGTTCTCCGCGCCGTGGCGGAGACTCGTCCGCGAGCAGTCCATCGCCGTGTAGCCGCCGCCGATGATGACCACGTCCCGGCCGACGGTCAGCTCCTGGCCCAGGTTCGCCTTCTTCATGAAGTCGACGCCGTACTGGACGCCCTCGAGGTCCCAGCCCGGCACGTCGAGGACGACCGCGTTCATCGCCCCGGCCGTGATCGCGATCGCGTCGTAGTCGGCCTGGAGCTGCTCGAACGTGACGTCGACCCCGACGGTCGTGTTGTAGACGAAGCGGACGCCGAGACGCTCGATCAGCCGGACGTCGGTCTCGATCGCCTGGCGCGGCAGGCGGAACGCCGGCACGCCGATGAGCATCGTCCCGCCGGCGTAGGGCAGGCTGTCGAAGACGGTGACCCGGAACCCCTTCATCGCCAGCTCGCGCGAGACCGCCAGCCCGGCCGGCCCGGCCCCGATGACCGCGACCCGCTCGCTGCGCGGGGTGATCGCCGGCATCGCGTCGGGGATCCCGGACGCCTCGTGCCACTCGACGAGGAAGCGCTTCATCGCCCGGATGGCGAGCGGGCGATCGATGTCGCCGCGCCGACAGGCGCGCTCGCAGGGCGCCGAACAGACGTACGAGCACATCGCCGCGACCGGGTTCGGCTCGCGGCTCAGGATGTAGCCCTCCTCGAACCTGCCCTCGGCGGCGAGATTCAGGTACCCGCGGCAGTTCGTCCCAACCGGACACGCTTCCTGGCACTCGATGTTGCACTGGAGCCAGGAGGCGTCGACGGGCTGGACGAGGAATTCCTGGAGCGAGTCGATGGCCACGAGCTGTTCGTGCCTCTCCTGTGCGACGGACCTGGTGCGGCGGGTCCCGGTCGGGACGGCTGGCAGTCGAAGGGGCAGCGGCGCGGCCGGGAACCCCGGGCCGCCGACCGCGGGAATCTACCACCCGCATCCCCCGGGCTGCAAAACGCGTCCCGGCGGGTGGGCAGCCCGGCGGGTGGGCAGCCCGGCGGGAGCATTCCGCTGCAGGGGCGCCTGGTGGGAACCAGTCGTCGCGAGCCTGCCCGCTGTAGTGACGGAGTCCTCCCGGCGCAGTTGACGGTGGTGGGCGTCGCAGCTACGCTCCGGCGGGGGACTCGGACCCGTCCGGCTGCCGATCAGCAGCGGAGGAGGAACTGGCACCGGTGACCGCGAGCGAGTTCGCCTTCCTGGCCCTCGGGCTCGTCCTCGGGGTCGCCACCGGCGCGGCGATCATCGAGCTGCTCCGCGCCCGACCGCCGGCGCCGCGTGAGGTTCGGGTCACGATCGCCCCGGCCAGCCTGTCGAGCCGGGCGTCGACCCTTGCCAGCAGGGCCCCCTTGGCCAGCTTCGGGCCGGCTCGCGGCGGGCCCGGCGACCGGCGTCTCGCCGACCGCGACGAGGCGGCCGCGATGGCGACCCGGGTGCGACGGCCGGTCGCGGTCGCGATCGAACCGGATCCGGACCCCGAGCCAATGTTCGCCGCACTCCGCTCACGCGCCCGCGCACAGCCACTGCCGGTGCCCGTGACGGCCGGCGCCCACGTCGGCGACGGTTCGCTCCGCCCGACTACCGTCGGCGCGCGGCAGGCAGCGCCACGCGAGCCACGGGGCGCCCGGCCCGGGGACGCTCGGACGGCCCGACCCGGCGGTGTCGGGGACGTTCGGCGGGGTACCGCCGAGGCCGAGAGCGTGGCCCTCGCCGCGGCCGGCACTCCTGGCCCCGGCGGCAACCACAGCCCCGGTGGTAACCACAGCCCCGGTGGTAACCACAGCCCCGGCGGCGCCGCCCCCGGCCCGGCAACCGATCCATGCGCCGAGGCGCGGCGGGTCGCAGAAGAGCGGTGCGCCATCGCAGACCGCCTCGTCGCCCAGGCCGAGGCCGTGACGGCGAACCTGCGCGACGCACAGCGGACCTACGACGGGCACCTGACCCGCGCCAGCCACGCCGCCGAGCTCGCCGATCCGCGGGCGCTGCGCGCCGCCAAAGAGGCGGCCCACCTGGAGTTTCGTACGGCCCGGGCAGCGGCCGGCTCCCGGGAGGCGGTCGAGGCGGCCGCCCGGACGTGGCTCCAGGAGATCAACCGGATCAACAACCAGGCGCGAGCGGCGACGCTCGCCCAGCGTCGTGAGCAGGAGGCGGCGAACGCCCTGGTGACGGTCATCGAGCGGCTGACCGTCGAGGCCGATGGGGCACGAATCACTGCCGAATCGGCGCAGCAGGCGTGCCTGGCTGCCCGCGAAGCGGTCGCGGCGTGCGAGGAAGCCGCCG
>CAYMBB010000001.1:0-20347 GCA_964388515.1 uncultured Anaerolineaceae bacterium | reverse complement strand
GACCAGCGGCGGCGCTGGCAGCTCCGCCTGACCGACCTGGTCGACGCGATCCTCGCCCGGGCGATCGAGGCGTCGACACTCGACTTCCCGGTCGACCATCCGTTCTGGGGACCCTTCAACCGCGAGCAGGCCCGCGAGATCGCGAGCGCTCTCGCCTCGCTCGGCTACCGTTTCGACGGGCTGGGCGGCTTCGCCGATGGGCGGATCCCGAGCCAGCGGGACCTCTCGCTGGCCGTCGGCTATGCGGGGCTCGACCCGATGCGGACCCGACGCTGGCCGACGGAAGCCGAGATGACCGAGCTGTTCCGGGAGGTCACCGTTGCCGGCGACGAGTACCTGGCCGCGACGGCCGGCAGCCTGACCCTGGGCGAGATGGTGTCGATGCTCGGCCGGCGCGCGGACGGCCTGACCGAGCTCTGGAACGCCTGGGGGCGGATCCGCCCGCTGCTGCTGGCCACCGACTGACCGACCGACGCCCGACGAGCGGCCACCGACCGACTGGCAGGCGACGACTGACTACTCCCCGGTCGGTCCCTCGTTCTCGTCCTCGTCGATGACCACGAGGCGCAGCGCCTCGGCCGCCGCGAGCCCGAGCGGCGCACCCTCCTCGGCCGCCCAGCGGCGGATTCGCTCGGCCAGCCGAGCCGGATCGTGGATCTGGCTGGCGTGGGCGAGCAGGGCGGCGATCTTGCGCTCGAGCGTCGCGCCGACGTCCACCCGGACGTCCGGCTCGTTCGGCCAGAACAGGTAGAGCCGGCGCACCCGGTGCGGCGCGAACCCGTTCCGCATCAGCCCCGGGAACGCCATCGGGTTGCGTGCAGCCGGAAAGACGGCATCGATGGCTGCCATCCCGGCCGCCCGGTGGTCGGTGTGGTTCACGCCCCCGCCCCGGTAGAAGAGGACCTCCGGATCGTGGGTCAGGACCGCGTCGGGCCGGAACGCCCGGATCTCGCGGACGAGCAGCTCACGCAGGGCAAGCTCGTTGGCCAAGGCTCCGTCGGGTTGATGGAGAAAGCTGACGCCGGCATAGCCGATGATCCCGGCCGCCCGGCGCTGCTCGGCCTCGCGGGTCGCAGCCAGCACGAGCGGATCGAGTTCCGGGTCCTCGCCGCCCTGGTCGCCGCTCGTGCAGCAGACGAGCCAGCCGACCGACCCCTCGTCGATCCAGCGGGCCGCGGTGGCGGCCGGCCCGAACTCCGCGTCGTCGGGATGGGCGGTGATCACCATGAACCGGGCGGGGCGCCAGGCGTGGGGTGGCGGACGGTCTCCCGCCACCGGCTGCCCGATCACCTGATCGTCTGCCATCGCTCGTCCGCGCCGACCTCCACGACCCCCGCCAACTGTCCGCTTCACGCCGCACTATCAGTTGATAGAATGCTGTCGAGGCTTCGCTCGTCTCCCCCCACGAGCGAAGCCTCGTCTGCTGCCCGGCCTCAGCGCCCCCGCTTCGCTTTCTCTTCGGCCAGTGCGGCCAGGACCTCGGCCGCGTGGCCGTCGGCCGTGACCTTCGGCCAGGCCCGGGCGATCCGCCCGTCCGGGTCGAGGAGGAAGCTCGAACGCTGGATGCCCATCGACTCGCGCCCGTACTGCTTCTTCAGCACCCACGCCCCGTAGCGCTCGGCGACCGCGTGATCCACGTCGCACAGGAGCGTGAACGGCAGGTCGAACTTGGCCCGGAACCGGGCGTGGCTCGGCGCGTCGTCGGGACTGATCCCCCAGACCTCGGCGCCCTGGTCGAGGATCGTCTGGTGGGTGTCGCGGAACTGGCAGGCCTCGGTCGTGCAGCCGGGCGTGTCGTCCCGGGGGTAGAAGTAGACGACGGTCCACTGGCCACGCCGGTCGGCGAGCCGGTGGAGCGTGCCGTGATCGTCGGGCAGGACGAAGTCGGGGGCCGTGTCGCCCGGAGCGGGCATGCTCATGGAATGAGGGTAGCAGGCGACTCGACGATGAGCAGGATCCCCCGCTCCAGGGTGACCGCCGCGTCCGGCCGGAGGCGAACGTTCGACAGACCCCGGGCCGGCCCGGCCGCCAGCGTCCCGCCAGCCAGCGGGTAGCGCAGCCCCTCGGTCGTCACCCCCTGGGCATCGATCCCGAACGGGAGGAGCGAGACCAGATCGCCGACCCGCCCGGGCAGCCCGCGCCGAACCGGTCGCCCGGCTCCGTCCGGTGCCCGGAGCGCCGTCACCCGGGTCGTCGCGTCGAGCAGCTCGGCCTCACGATCGGCGAGCTCGGGCAGGAGGAGCAGGCCGATGTTGGCCAGGGCGTGATCGAGCCGGCGCCCCCCGAACGCGCCGACGATCGTCAGCCGGCGGGCACCACGCGCCAGGGCGGCCCGGACGGCGAGCTCGGTGTCCGATTCGTCCTTGGCGGCCGGCGCACGCTCGACCGCGATCCCCGCCCCGCGGAGCCGGTCGAGGTGATCCTCGTCGAGGGAGTCCATGTCGCCGACGAGGAGGTCGATCGACAGCCCGAGACGCTCGGCTCCGACGGCGCCTCCGTCCGCGGCCACGACCAGCCCGATCGCGTCCGACCAGCCGGGCCAGGTCGCGTCGAGACGGTCGCGCCCGGGAACGTCGCCGTCGGCGACGATCAGCGCCTTCACCAGGGGCGCCGGGAAGGCCGGGCCGGACGCCGGCGCGGCAGCGGAGGCCGGCCGAGCGGGATCCTGTTCATCGGATCGATGCTACCGCGCCATCGGCCCCGGAGTGCGTGCTAGTATCCGGCCGTGCCCGAGATCGTCCCCCACGCAGCGATCCAGCGCGTCCTCGATGCGGCGGCGAAGAAGGGCGTGACCCTCCAGGTCACCGTCTTCGAGGAGTCGACCCACACCGCCGAGGAGGCGGCGGCGGCGGTCGGCGCGGAACTCGGCCAGATCGTCAAGTCGCTCGTCTTCGTCGCTCCCGGCGACGATGGGGCGCTCGAACCGATCCTGTGCCTCGTCTCGGGCGCGAACCGGGTCGACCTCGCCCGACTGGCAGCGGTGACCGGGGAACCCGATATCCGCCGGGCGACGGCGCGCGAGGCGAACGAGCTCACCGGCTTCGTCATCGGCGGGATCCCGCCGGTCGGTCATCCGCGCGCTGTCCGGGTGATCATGGACCCGGACCTCGGGCGCTACCCGGTGGTGTGGGCGGCGGCCGGCACCCCGACCGCAGTCTTCCCGGTGCCACCTGCGACGCTCCGCAGCCTGGCCAACGCGACTGTCGCTCCGATCGCCGAGGAGCGTCGTCGAGCCGATCTGGCCGGAGGGACCGAGCCCGACCTCGGTCCCGGCGGCACGCCCCGGAGCGCCCCGCAGAACGCGGGCGCCTGAACGCGGCCCCGCCACCGAACGCGATCCTGCTCGTGACCCGGGATCCCCAGCACGCGGTCGTGCACTATCCGGGCGGGCTGCGCGCCAGCTACCGCTGGGGCGGCAGTGGCCAGGGAGGAGCCGTCTTTGCCCTCTCGGAGACGGGCGGCCCACTGACCGAGTACGGCGATCGGGTGGCCGGGTCGTTCGAGGAGCTGTGCCGGGCCGAGCTGCGGGTCGAAGGGCCGGGCGGGGCCTGGGCCGCCCGTCTCGCCTCGCCGATCTACGACCAGCCGAGCGGCCTGCTGTGGGACAGTGCCGGGCTCCTCGTGGTCAGGTACGGGTTCCTGACCTATGCCTTCGAGGCCCGCGGCGGGACGCTCCGCTGGAGCCACCGATCGGCCAGCCCCCTGATCGGGGTCTTCGGTTCCTCGCGCCTCGATCACGTGATCATCCAGGGCGAGATCGAGACGTTCGCGGTCGATGCGGCCGGCGAGGTCCGCTGGCGGGTCGCCCACTCCGACGTCGTGACCCAGGCGGAGCTCGTCGGCGGACGGCTCGTCCTGGCCAGCTATACGGGCCAGCTGACAGCGCTCGACCCGCTGACAGGGCGAATTGCCGGCTGATCGGAGGACGACTGGGGACGCAGCGTGGATAACCTGCGCCGGGTCCCCGAATCTCGTGGACAAGTCCCGTTGACCTGCCTGCCCGGCCGGCCTATCGTTCATCCCAGCCCGGAGGGGCCGAGCGAACGCTAACGGCAGAGATCGCCTCAACGCCCACGCGTCGAGTAGGTTCCTTCGGGCCTTTCCATGCCCGGCGCCGTATCATCGGCGCCGTGACTCCCCCGCTCCTCGTCGGCCTCGGCCTCGTCGCGTTCGCGATCGGCGCGCTCCTGCTCCGCTCGTTCGGCGCCGGCTACCGGATCGGCCGAATCCTCTCGGCCACCCCCGGGGTGAGCGTCAGCCAGGCGCTCGAGCTCGCGGCGCGGGGCGAGTCGCGCTACGTCCGGGTCTCCGGCCGGCTCGACTCCGAGCAGGAGTTCGAGGACGAACACCACCGCCCGCTCGTCTTCCGCCGAGTGCGGATCGAGGCCCTGCGCGGCGGCCGCTGGCAGACGGTCGAGGAGCACCGCCAGGTGGTCGACTTCGAGCTCCGCGACGGGCTCCAGTCGATCGCGATCGACCATGCGGCGCTCGACAGCGGGCTCGTCGTGATCCCGCGCGAATCGTCGGGGACGGCCGGCGAGGTGCCCGAATTCGTGCCGGCCGACCTGCCGCCCGACACCCCGGTCCGGATGCGGATCGAGCAGGTCTCGGCGGTCGAGCACGCCAGCGTCACCGGCAGCCCGGTCACGGGCTCGGACGGTGTCGTCCGGCTGACGGCGCTCCCCGGCCGGCCGCTCATCCTCACCACGCTCGAGCGCGACGAGGCGATGCGGATCCTGGCCCAGGGTCGGCGGACCCGGATCGCCGCCGCCGCGGTCGCGCTCGTCGGCGGGCTGCTGGTCATGGCCCTCGGGTTCGGCTGGGCGTTCGTCGAGGCGCTCGCGGCGCGTTGAGGATCGTCCCCCGGCCGGGCGAGCCGCGGGCCCAAGGGGTCCAGCCACGGCGGGACGATCGTCCTATTGGCAAGATCTGTGAGCTTGCGTAGGCTCCGGCCGTCAAGTTCACAGTTCCTCAAGGCGATCCGTGTCCGAACCGTCGTCCGCCCGCCCGTCCGACGCCACCCTCTCGGTGACCAGAGCTGCCCGCCTCCTCGGCGTCCACCCGAATACTGTCCGGGCCTGGAGCGACCAGGGACGCCTGCGCTACTACCGGATCAACCGGCGGGGCGATCGTCGCTACCGGGTCGGCGACCTGGAGCGGTTCCTGCTGGCCACGACCACCGGCCCGACCGGCGGCCGGAAGATCGCGACCGCGACCGCCCGCGCCGGCCGAGTCGGCGGCACCGCCGACCCGACGAGCAGTGCCGTGCTTCACTCTCCCATGGCCGCCGAGCGCCGGGTGCTCGACCTGCGGGTCCTCGCCGACCTCGCCACGCTCGTGGCCGAGGACCGCGACCTCGATCAGGCGCTGACCCGGGCGGCGGCAGTCATTCGCGACGCGTACGGTCTGCGGCTGACGGCGATCTGGCAGGTGCGCGGCAACATCCTCGTGCCCCGGGCGGTGGACGGGGACGGCGCGGCCGGCCTGGCCGAGCTGCCGGCCGGTCTCGGCACGATGGGTCGGGCGCTGGCCACTGGCCGGGCGGTCCTGGTCGAGGAGCCTCCCGCCGGCGACTCCTGGCTGCCCGTCCTGCCCGGGCTGCGAACCGAGGCGGCCGTGCCGATCCGGGGCGACGTGGCCGAAGTCGCCTGGGGTGTCCTCCTGGCCGGCGCGGACGAGCGCGGCCACCTCGACGAAGAGGCGCTCGAGCTCCTCGAGGCCGCCGCCCGCCAGCTGGCGGTGGCGGTCCGCTCCGCCCGCCTGCTCGAGGCCGCCGCCCGCCAGCTCCATCGCGCCGACGCCCTGCGCCGGATCGCCGGCGACATCACGAGCAAGCTCGACCTCGACCAGGTCCTCTCCGGTCTGGTCGACCACGCGCTCGTCCTCTTCGACGCCGACCGCGCCGCCGTCTTCCTGGGCGGGGCAGGCGACCAGCTCCAGGTCGCTGTCTCGCGCGGCCTCTCCGACTCATACCTCGCCGCCGTCGGGGATGCCCCCACCTCGTCGCTGTCCGCGGTCGCCGCGGCGACCCGCCAGCCCGTCTTCTCGATCGGCTACCGCGACGACCCGGCCCTCGGGCCGCTCCGGGCCGCGGTCGTCCAGGAGGGGTTCGACACGATCTGCAGCGCCCCGCTGCACGACGGACCCGACCTGCTCGGGCTGCTCAACGTCTACCACGACCGGCCCTACGCCTGGTCGAAGGACGAGCTCGACACGATCTCGGCCCTCGCCGCCCAGGCGAGCATCGCGATCAAGACGGCCCGCAACTACGCGCAGATGGCGACCTGGGCCGCCCAGCTCCAGTCGATCCAGCAGCTGGGTGCCCGCCTGAACCGGCTGACGAGCGTCCGCGAGATCGGCCTCGCGATCGCCACCGAGCTGCGCCAGCTGATCGATTACCACAACGTGCGCGTCTACCGGATCATCGGCGACGACCTGGTGCCGGTCGCGATGCAGGGCCAGGTTGGCGAGTACGTCGACGAGACCCCGGAGCAGCTCCGGGTGGCGGTCGGCGAGGGGCTGACGGGCTGGGTCGCCCGGCACGGCATCGCTCAGAACGTGGCCGACGCCGCGCACGATCCCCGGGCCCGGACGATCCCGGGCACGCAGCCCGACCTCGACGAGTCGATGCTGCTCGCGCCGATGGTCTTCGAGGACCGCGTCCTCGGTGTCCTCGTCCTCTCCAAGCTCGGCCTGAACCAGTTCAGCGCCGACGACCTCCGCCTGCTCGTCATCTATGCCAGCTTCGCCGCCCAGGCGATGGCCAACGCGGACGCGACCGAGCTCCTGCACGTCCAGTCGACGGCACTCGAGCGCCAGGTGCACAGCCAGCGCGAGCTGCTCGGGATCACCGAGTCGATCCTGGGCACGCTCGATCCGCGGGCCGTCCTCGACCAGATCGCCGACCGCCTCGGCGCACTCGTGCGCTACGACAACTTCTCGATCCGGATCCTCGACCGGGCAGCCGGCACGCTTCGTCCTCTGGCCGCCAAGGGGGTCCACGCCGCGGACTTCCTCCAGTCGCTGGCCCTCGATCAGCCCAGCCTGGCGGCCTGGGTGGTCGAGCACAACGAGCCGCAGCTCGTCCTCGACGAGCTGGCCGACCCGCGGGTTCGCCACTCCGAGGCGCTCGGGCCGGTCGATGGCAGCCTGGTCGCGGTCCCTCTCCGCGGCCGCGAGGGGGTGGCGGGCGTCCTGACCCTCGAGCGCCTGGGCCGAAGCGATCGCTTCACGGAGGAGGAGTTCGAGCTCGTCCAGCTCTTCGCCGCCCACGTCTCGATCGCCCTCCAGAACGCGGAGGCCCACTCGGCGGTGGCGGTTCGGGCCCGAACCGACAACCTGACCGGCCTGCTGAACCACGGCACGTTCGAGGACTGGCTGGCCGAGGCGGTCGCGGCCGGCAACCCGTTCAGCCTCGTGATGCTCGACCTCGACGACTTCAAGACCGTCAACGACACGCTCGGCCACCAGGCCGGCGACCGCTTCCTGCGCGACGTGGCCCGGGCCCTCGTCCACGCCGGGCGCGACTCGGACCACGTCTTCCGCTACGGGGGCGACGAGTTCGCCCTCCTGCTCCCGGCGACGGACGGACGCGGCGCGCTCGTCGTCGCCGACCGGATGCGGGAGGCGGTCCGGGCGGTCGGCCTGGCGGGGTCGGAATGGGCACGACGGGGCTTGCTCGTCAGCTGCTCGATCGGCCTGGCCACCTATCCGGCCGACGGCGCGACGCCCGACGAGGTCCTCCTGGCGGCCGACCGGGCGTGCTTCGTGGCCAAGCGCAGCGGTCGGGACCAGATCGTCACCGCCGCCGACGGGCGTTCATTCGCGGGCGGGCGGTCGCTCCAGGAACCGACGCCGGTTGATCTGCCCTCGGTCGAAGCGGCCCGGTAGCGAGCCGGCGTAGCCGGCCCCCGCCCCCCGGGCCGGCAGTCCCGGATCCCCCGCCACGTCACCGGCCCAGGCGGGCGAACGTCAGACTGGGACGATGAGCCGCCGACGATCCGCGCCTGCTCCCCGGCCCCGGTCCATCGCGCTGGCCGTGCTCGTCCTGGCGGTGACGGCGACGGTGCTGCTGGCGGCCTGCTACCCGGGACCGCTCCCGGCCGCGACGGCGAGTCCGGCCGGATCCGGCCCCGTCGTCACTGCCACGCCGGCCGCCGGTTCGCCGGCAGTGGGCCCGACGCCGGGCGCCTCGCCGTCGTTCACCCGACCCACCCCGACGCCCGAGCCGAGCCCGATCTCGTACACCGTCGTGGCCGGCGACACGCTCACCTCGATCGCGCGCCGGTTCGCGACGACGGCCCGCAGCATCGCCTTCTGGAACCGCGCCCGCTACCCGAGCCTCGACCCCGAGTCGGGCGACTACGCGCCCGACCGGATCGAGATCGGCTGGAGGCTGACGATCATCCCCGGTCTCGTGGTCGACGAAACCGAGCTGACGCCACCCCCGGCCTCGCCCGCCCCGACCCTCCTGCGGTCACCGGTCATCGTCCCGGGCCCCACGCCGCTCCCGGGCGGCAGCAGCCTGCTCGTGTCGCACGGGAACCGCGGCTCGGGAGCCGTCGCCCTGACCTTCGACATGGGCGGTCGCCTCGACCCGGCCCTCGAGATCATCGACTGGCTGATCGCCCACGACGTGCGGGCGACGATCTTCCCGACCGGCAAGACCGGGTCGGAGACGGCGATCGGGCGGGCCGTGATCGAGCGGGTCGCCGCCCATCCCGAGCTGTTCACGCTGGGCAACCACTCGTGGGACCACCCCGACTTCCGCCAGCTCACGGCAGCCCAGATCGCCGACCAGCTGACCCGGGCCGAGGCCGCCCTGGCGCCGCTGGCGGGGCGGACGACGAAGCCGTTCTTCCGCCCGCCCTTCGGCTCCCAGGACCAGGCCGTGCTCGACGCGGTCGGCGCCGCCGGCTGGGCGTACACGGTCATGTGGGACGTCGACACGATCGACTGGCGAGCGCCGGCCGACGGCGGTCCGAGCGCCGACGACATCGTGGCCAAGGTGATCTCGCGCGCCCGGGGTGGCTCGATCGTGCTCATGCACCTCGGCGGCTGGCACACCCTCGAGGCATTGCCCGGGATCGTCGACGGGCTGCGGGCCCGCGGGCTCGAGCCGGTGACGCTGGCCGAGCTGCTCGGCCGGTAGCCGGCTGGCCCGCGGCCGGTAGCCGGCTGGCCCGCGGCCGGCCCTCCCGACCGCGGGACGGGGTCGGGCGCGGCGCGCTATCCTGCGCCGATGACCGCCTCAGCACAGCGAACCCCGGGCCCGCCCCGGATCGTGGTCACCGTCATGGTGGCCGCCCACCAGTCCGAACCCGAGATCGCCGAGCGCAAGAACCGGCTCTACGTCGACGCCGTCGCCCGCCACGGCGCAGTTCCGATCGTCCTCGACGCGACGAGCACGCCGGCCGAGCGCGACGCCGCCTGGACCGTCATGGACGGCCTGTTCCTGACCGGCGGGGCGGACATCGACCCCGCGCGCTACGGGCAGCCGGTCGCCGGAGCGGTCGACATGGAGCCGGAACGCGACGAGCTCGAGGCGGAGGCGTGGGCCGCCGCCGAGGGCCGCGGACTGCCGGTGCTCGGGGTCTGCCGTGGCTTCCAGGCGCTCAACGTCTTCTCCGGCGGCACGCTCCTCCAGCACGTCGACGGACACGCCGGCCCGGGCTACGGGCACGGCCCGGCCAAGGAGCACCCGCTCCGGCTGGTGGCCGGTACGAAGCTGGCCCGGATCCTCGTCCCGACCAACGTCCGGGGCGGCGTCCTGGCGGTGAACAGCTACCACCACCAGGCCGTCCGGCCGGCCGACCTCGCCCCCGGCTTCGTGGTCAGCGCCTGGGCGTCGAGCCCGGCCGGCGACCTCGTCGAGGGCTTCGAGCGCCCGGGTGACCGCTTCGTGGTCGGCGTGCAGTGCCATCCGGAGCGCACCGAGTCGACGCCGGAAGCGTTCGAGCGGTTGTTCGGCGTCTTCGTCGACGCCTGCCGGGGGCCGGCCGCGCGGCGCTGACCAGCCTGTTCATCGACGCCTGCGGGGAGCCCACCGGCCGGGATCCACCGGCCGGGATCCACCGGCCCGGCTCCCGAGGCCGACCCGGGCTCTGGCGCGACCGCCGGCCGGGACGACGAAGCGGCGCCCGGAGGAGGTGGGGCGCCGCTTCGTGGCTCGCCCGCGGCGACGGAGGAGGGAGGACGGCGTCGCGGGCCGGGATATTCGGTTGCGGGACCCGGGTCAGGGCCCGGTGTTCGCCATGTCCTGCGGTCCGCCGATCCGGCCGACCCGGGTCAGCTCGCGCAGGAAGAGGAGCCGGTTCACTTCAGCGAGCGTCCAGCGCTGCTCGCCGACCCGGATGCCGCAGCAGAAGGCGATCAGATTGGCCGCTTCGTCGGGGGTCATGCCGCGCAGGACGAGGAGTCGATGCGATGCCTGGGGCAGTGGAGCACCGGGGCGCAGGGGCACCGGCCGCGAGCGTCCGCCCCGGGGTGGGCGCCCGGCGCCGGGCTGAGCCTGGGTGCGTGCCTGGCTGGCCATGGCGCATGCCTCGTCCGATCTCCACTGCTGCCGGGCGATCCCCGCCCGGTCCGGTTCCGGAACGCCGTCGGGTCGGTGTCCGTACTGATACTGTCGGTGAGGATGTGGTCGGTCTCGATGGGTCCGAGGTCCTTCGGCGCCCGGTACTTCCGGGGACGGCGGGCGGGGGCGCGTAGACTGGGCTGGATGCGTGTCCGGATCTTCGAGCTGCGGCTGATCGCGGCGGTCCTGACGGTCCTCTGGGCGATCGCGGCGGGGCTGGTCCTGCTCGGCTACCGGCCTGGTGGCCCGATCGATCTCCTGGTCGGGATCGCGGCCGGCCTGCCCCTGCCGGTGTCGATCGCGGCGCTCGTCTGGCCGCCGGCGGCGCGCGGCGATCGGGCCTTCGCGGTGATCGCCTGGATCGGCCTCGGGGCCGGCCTGCTCCTCGCCCCGTCGATCGGCGGCGTCCTGAACCAGCTCCTCGCCCGGGGCCCGCAGACCCTGCTGCCCTCGCTCGAGGCAGCCTATCCGTGGCTCCTCTCGCTCGCCGCGACGGCCCTGTTCGCGGGTCTCGGGATCGCCCGCCGAGTGCGCGGCGCGACCGCCCTGCGCCGGGACCGGCTCGCCGTGGCGGTCGCCTTCGCCATCGGTTCGACGACCCTGATCAGTGCCGCCTTCGCCGGGGCCGCGATCGCCAACGACCTCGCCCTGCGCGATGCGCCCGCCGTCTCGTCCCGCTTCGGCCCGACTGCCACGGGGGTCGACCCGCCGGCCTGCGAGGCGCAGATCCGGGCGGGGAGGGCGGCCCGCCTGCACCTCGAGCTCGATGGCGACGTCGACCGCCGACCGATCGGGTCGGCGGTCCTCGACGGCCTCCGCTCGGGGAACGACTTCCGCTGGACGGCCGAGGTGGCGACGGGCCTGGTCCTCGGCCACGCCGGGGCGGCCCGGATCGGGCCCACCGCCTGGCAGCTCGATCCGCGCCGCTCCTGGCGGGCGGTCCCGGTTGAGGCTGTGGCAGGCGGGGACCTGGATCTCCAGCTCCTGGCCACGGTTCTGTCGGCCGGTCGGCGCGCAGCCGCCGAGAACCGCGGGCTGGAGTACGTCGAGGGCGCCCGGGCCCGTCACTGCCGGATCGCGGTCGATGGGCCGACGTTCGCCGCCGGCGTCCCCCAGGTCCGCTGGCTGGCCGGGGCGAGCGACCTCCGTCGCTGGCGCGGTCAGCTCGACTTCTGGGTCTTCGCCGACGGCGAGCTGGGCCGGGCCGAGGGGGCGGTCAGCGGCGAGGCGGGCGCGCTCGGCGGCGAGGGCCTGCTGGGTACGATCCGGATCAGGCTGACGGCGGTCGACCGCGACCGGGCGATCGCGGTCAGCGCACCTCGCTGACCCGATCCGTGGCGGGCCGGGCGATCGGCCGGGAGGGAACGTGACGATGGACGAGCGCGAGCGGGAAGGCGGCGAGCGAGAGGGCGGCAAGCGGGACCGGCTGGCCCGCTTCTACCGCGTCCTGCGGGTCCTCGAGAGCCACGGCGAGACGGGCGTCTCGCCCGAGGAGATCGCCCGGATCACGGGGGTCTCGAAGCGGACCGTCTATCGCGACCTCCACGCCCTCGAGGACGAGCTCGGCGTCCCGGTCTGGACGGACGACGGTCGCTGGGGCGTCGAGGGCCGGGCGTTCCTGCCGCCCCTGAAGCTCACGACGGCCGAGGCGATGGCCGTCTTCCTCTCGGCCCGGCTGATGGCCCGCTACGCCGACGACTACGACCCCGACCTCGGTGGCGCCTTCCAGAAGCTGGCCGCGGCCCTGCCGCCGGTCCTCGGCGAGCACGTCGAGCGGACCGTCGAGATCATGGCCCGCCGACCCCTCGACGAGCGCTCGAACCGCCACCTCCACCTGCTCACCAGGGCGTGGGCGGAACGACGGGTCGTGACCTTCACCTACGATGCCGCCGCCTACGACCCCGGCCGGCCGCCGCGCGCCGCCCGGGTCCGGCCGTACCTGATCGAGCCGTCGCTGAGTACCCGGGCGCTCTACCTGATCGGCTTCGACGAGACGCGCGGGGCCGTCCGCACGTTCAAGATCGAGCGCCTGCGCGACCTTGCCGTCACGCCCGAGACGTTCCAGCCGCCGCTCGAGGCCTCGATCGAGGAGGCGCTCGGGCCGGCCTGGGACATGATCGCCGACCAGCCCGAGGTGGACGTCGTGCTCCGCTTCACGCCGGCCGTCGCGGGACGGGTGCTCGAGACGACGTGGCACCCGAGCCAGCGGGTGACGAGGGAGCCGGACGGTTCGCTGGCCTGGCGGGCGCGTGTCTCCGGGACGATCGAGATCCGGCTCTGGATCCTCTCCTGGGGCGCCGAGGTGGAGGTCCTCGAACCGGCCGAGCTCCGGGCGGACGTTGCGGCGACGCACCGACAGGCCGCGGCACGGTACGATGCCGCTCGATGACCCACCACTCCCGGCGGTCCCCGGTCCACGCCCTGGCGGCCGCGGCGATCGCCGTGCTGCTCCTCCCTGGCACGTGGCTCGGGGCGCCGCCGTCACCGGTCGATGCGAGCACCGCGCCGACCGCTGCCTCGATCGAGCTCTCGCTGCTCACCCTGCTCAACCGCGACCGGGTCGCCCTCGGGCTGCGCCCGCTGCGCCGGGACGCGGTCGTGGCCGAGCTGGCCAGGGAGCGGGCGACCCGGCTGGCCGGGGCGGGGATCCTCGGCCACCAGTACGCCGGGGGCGACCTCGGCTCGGCCCTCGCCGCCCGGGGTGTCGAGTGGTACCGCTACGGCGAGAACATCGGCACCTCGACCGCCGCCTGGGGGCTGCCCGCCTCGAGCATGATCTACGCGCTCTGGCGGTCAAGCGCGGAGCACTGGGCTTCGATGACCAGCGACGTCTTCAATTACGTGGGGATCGGGGTCGCCCGGAGCTCCGCGACGGGCGCCACATATGCCTCGCTCGTCCTCACCGAATCGCCCGACCGCACCGCCCCCTGGGCTCGGATGACGAGCGCCCGGGCCCTGACGAGCGCGACCGGGACGGCCGCGGCATTCACCTGGCGAGGCGCCGACCCCATCCTCCAGTCGCACACCGCCGGCCTGCGCACGTTCGACGTCCAGTACCGGATGGACGCCGGTGCCTGGCGGATCATCCGCAGCGCCACGACGGCGACCGCCCTCACCCTGCCGCGTCGCCCGCCCGGCCACAGCTACTGGCTCCGGGTGCGGGCGCGCGACGGGCGAGGCAACCTCTCGGCCTGGAGCCGGCCGCTGCGGGTCGTGGTCCGGTAGCGGCCGAAGGCTCGCCATGAGCGGATCGCCCAGCCGCCACCCGTTCGGGGCGGTCAACCTGATCAGCGACCCGATCCACGGCTACATCGAGCTCACCAAGCGGCTCCCGGCCGCGGCCGCGTCGGCGAGCGGCCTGCCGGCGGAGGCGGCGGCCGAGGTCGACCTCCTCGACACCGCCTGGCTGCAGCGGTTGCGACGGATCAGCCAGCTCCAGAGCGCCCGCTGGGTCTTCCCGACCGCCGAGCACAGCCGGTTCACCCACGGGCTGGGGGTGATGCACGAGGCCGGCCTGTGGGGCCGCCACCTCTACCCGTCCCTGCGCTCCGTCCTGGCAACGGTCGAGCCGGGTACTCCGATCCCCTCGGAGGGGCTCGTGGTCGAGACGCTGCGCATCGCCGGTCTCCTCCATGACGTCGGTCACGGGCCATTCGCCCATTTCTTCGACGACCACGTCCTCCGTCACTTCCCGGCGCCGGACGATCCCCGCCGCCCACCGGGCAAGCCGCTCTCCCACGAGGACCTCTCGCAGCTGATCATCGAGCGCGAGCTGGGCGAGCTGATCAGCGCCCTGCGCCGCGCCCCGGGCCTCTCGACCGAGCGCGACGCGTTCGCCCCGGGCGAGTCGATCGACCCGCGCTGGGTCTCGTTCCTGGTCTCGAAGCCGGCCCTGGCCGACGCCGCGATGCCGCGCTGGATCCGCTGGCTCCAGCCGCTCCTGTCGGGCGTCTTCACCGTCGACAACCTCGACTACGTCCGGCGCGACGCCTACATGACCGGGGTCGCGATCGGGCCGGTCGACGTCGAGCGCCTGCGCCGGTACTGCTTCATCGGGCCGCGCGGCCTGACGCTCTACGAACCAGGGCTCGGGGCGCTCGAGATGTTCCTGACGGCCCGGCTGTTCATGTACCGCCACGTCTACTTCCACCGCACGGTGCGCGCGATCGACCTCGACCTGGCCGAGGTCTTCGCGCCCAGCATCCGGGCGATCGCGGGCGACCGCTCGCCGGTCGACAACCTGACCGGCTACCTCGACCTCGACGAGTACGCCCTGCTCCACCGGGCGGCGATCTGGTCGCGCGGGGAGGCACTGAGCGACCGTCCGAGCCCCGGCGACGGCACCGTCCGGCCGGAGGTCGGGGAGACGTGGCGGGGAATCCTGCTCCGCCGGCCGCGCTGGCGGGCCGAGGCCGAGGTCAGGCTCGAGTTCGAGTCAGGGGCCCCGCCTGCCGCCGCGCTCGCTCCGCTCGGCGAGCCGAAGCCGGGCTCGGTCGTCGTCGACCTGGCGGTCGTCGACGCGCGACCGGCCGACGCCACGGAGACGGACTCACTCCTGGCCCTCGAGACGCGCGACGGCCGGCCGGCGTCCGTGGCTCGATCGCTCGCCCGGCTGCCCGCGTACGCGCTCGTCGGGCGCCGCTACCGCAGGGTGGGCCCGGCCGCCTGAGCCGGGGTCGGCGGGGCGGGGCGGCGGCGCCGGGCCGCGATCAGGCCGCTCGACAGGCCGATTCCGGCCAGGACGAGGATCGCCCCGGCCGCCTGGCTCGGCGCGAGGCGCTCCCCGAGCAGTGCCGCCGCGAGGACGCTGGCCGAGATCGGATTGAGCAGCAGGAATGCCGCCGAGTGCCGCGCCCGGACGCGCCGGACACTCGCCTGGAGGAGGAGCTGGGCGAGCGTGCTCGGCCCGACGATCAGCCAGGCGAGAGCGGCGAGCGCCTCGGGCACGATCGCCGGCGGGACGATCGCCCGAGGCTCGACGAGCAGCTCGACCGGGAGGAGGACCAGACCGAGCATCGCGAACACGGCGAGGGCGACGAGGTCGCCGGGCAGGGGGCGCCGGGATGCCGACCGGGAGCCCGAGGCGACCCCGGCTGCTGCGATCGGCCGGGCGGGTCCGGTCCAGCGCCGCGACAGGACGAGGTAGAGGGCGAAGGCGACCGCCGCGCCGAGGCCGGCGGCCACCCCGGCGGCCGATCCGGATCGCGGGTCGAGCTCGGCCAGGAGCGCGGTCCCGGCGAGGGCGGCAGCGAACCCCGCGAGCGCCTGCCAGCCGAGTCGCTCGCCGAGGATCCAGGGTGCGAAGACCGCGGCGAGGACCGCGTAGAGCCCGGCCACGAAGGCCGCGATCGTCGCTCCGGCCGCCGCGACGGCGAGGTTCATGCCGGCCATGAAGCCCGGGCCGCCGAGCAGGCCGAGCGCGGCCAGGCGCAGGAGCGCACCCCGGTCGAGACCCCGGATCGCGGACACGGTCGCCCGGCGCCCGGCGAACAGGACGACGAGCAGGACCGCCGCGGCGCCGACGCCGCGCCAGAGGGCGACCGAGACGGGCGAGAACGAGCGCAGAGCAACGGCCGTCGCCACGTACGCGGTGCCGAACAGAACGGCGGCGCCGGCGGCGGCGGCGTTCCCGAACAGGTGCTGGCGGTCCATCGGCTGACTGTACCCTCCAACCGGCGGCGAGGTCGGCAGGGTCGTCTTTGCCCTCGAGGCCAGACGCCCGGCAGCCGATATCCAGCGCATGGAGATTCGATTGATTTGGTAACGTTCGTGGAACTTCAACCGCGATGAGAGGATCCAGGGTGACCGCGCAGCCAGCCAGGGTGCCATCGGGAAGAGAGTGGCTGACGATCCACGAGGCGTCGGCGCTCATCGGCGTCTCTCCGGCCACGCTCCGCCGCTGGAGCGACGCCGGCGAGATCAAGGCGTTCACGACCCCGGGCGGCCACCGGCGGTTCTCCAGGACTGCCGTCCTCGGCCTGCTGCCGGCTGCTCGCCGCCAACGCCCGAACCTCGAGCGGCTCGGCGAGACCCCCGATCGGCTGACGCGTCTCTACCGGCGCCAGGTCGGCGAGGCGATCCACGGTGCCGCGTGGATCAGTGCCCTCGGCGAGGCCGAGCGCGGCCCGCTCCGGGACCACGGCCGGCAGATCGCGGCGGCGCTGCTCGGCTGCCTCGACGCGGTCACCCCCGGGGAGCGTGAGGCCTCGATCGCGCTGGCCGAGGCCGCGGCGACCGAGTACGGCCGGATCGCGGCCCAGCGGGGAGCGGGGCTCGGCGAGACGGTGGAGCTCTTCCTGCGCTTCCGGATGCCGTTCGTGCGTGAGCTTGGCGCGGTCGCTCGGCGGCGCAACCTCGACACCGCGCAGGCGACCGAGCTGCTCGAACGGGCGACCGAGGCGATCGACCGGCTCCTGGCGGCGCTCATGCGCGGCCACGAAGCGATCGGGAGGAGCCTCCGATGACGGCCGTGACGGCGACCCATGGGCTGGACCGCGGGACGGCTGCCGGGGCAACGGCGAGGGCGGAGGTGACAGCCGGAGCTCGCCGGCCCACCGTCATCGCCCTCGTCGCCCACGCGCGCCGGGTACCGAGCATCGAACGTGAGCGACTGGCCGCCGACCTCACCGCGCGCGAGCCGAACGAGGGGCTGCTCGTCATCCACACCTGCCACCGGGTGGAGCTGTACGTGGCGCCGGGCTCGCTCGGCGAGCAGCCGCTGCCGGAGCTCCCGCCGGGAACTGAGCGGCTCGAGGACGTCGAGGCTGCGCAGCACCTGATCGCGGTCGCCTGCGGCCTCGACAGCGCCGTCTTCGGCGAGGACCAGATCCTCCACCAGCTGCGCGAGACGCTCGCCGCCCGCCAGGCAACGCGACCGCTCGACCCCGTCCTCGATCGCCTCTTCCAGATCGCCCTGCGCGCCGGCCGCCGGGCCCGGACCTGGTTCGACGGTTCGCCGCGCTCGCTGGCCGACGTGGCCCTCGACCGGATCGCACGGGACGCCGGCCCGCTCGCCGGGCGGCCGATCCTGGTCGTGGGGGTGGGCCGGATGGGCCGCCTCGCGGCCTTCGCCGCGGCGCGCCGCGGAGCCCAGGTGATCGTCGCCAACCGCACCGCCAGGCGGGCCGCCACCCTGGCTGGCGAGGTCGGTGGGCGGGCCGTCCCGTTTGCCCCCGACGGCAGCCTGCCCGCGATCGACGGCGCGATCGTGGCCATCGCCGGGGAGTGGCGGCCGGGCGCGGCGGATGCGCAGCGGCTCCTCGACGGCCGGGCGGTGGTCGTCGACCTGTCCTCGCCGCCGGCCGTGCCTGGCGAGCTGCAGGCCGGCCTCGGCGAGCGGTTCGTCTCGGTCGACGACCTCGCGGCGGCTCCCGAAGCCGGGCCGCACGAGCGGCTCCGGCGCCGGCTCGAGCGACTGATCTCGGATTCGGGACGCGAGTACTGCGACTGGCTACGCAGTCGCGAGGCGGTGCCTGCGATCCGGGCGATGACCGAGACCGCGGAGCAGCTGCGCAGGCGCGAGCTCGACTGGCTCCTGCGCCGGCTCTCGGACCTCCCGGAGGAGGAGCGCTCGCTGATCGAGCAGATGAGCCACCGGCTCGTGGCGGGCATCCTCCACGCCCCGCTCACGGCGCTCAACTCCGACACGGACGGCGAGCTCGAACGGGCCGCCCGGGAGCTGTTCGGCCTGTGACCGGGATCTCCGCCCCGCCCGCCTCGGCGACCACGACCACGCGGCGGCTCCGCCTCGGCACCCGGGCCAGTGCGCTCGCGCTCGCCCAGTCGGAGTCGGTCGCCGAGGCGCTCCGCGCCCGCGGCGTCGAGGTCGAGCTCGTCACCGTCCGGACGATGGGCGACGAGCGCCCGCCGGACACCGCCTGGGGCGAGGGGGCGTTCGTCGGGGCGCTCGAGACGGCGCTCCTGGCCGGGGAGGTGGACCTCGCGGTCCACAGCGCCAAGGACGTCCCGACGACCGAGGACCCACGCCTCGTAATCGCCGCCTATCCCCGCCGCGAGGACCCGCGCGACGCGCTCGTCTGCCGCGACCCGGGCCTGACCCTCGACACGCTCCCGCCGGGCAGCCGGGTCGGAACCGACAGCCCGCGGCGGACGGCGTTCCTGCGGGCCGGGCGGCCCGACCTCGTCGTCCATCCACTCCACGGCAACGTCGATACCCGCCTCCGCCGGCTCGACGCAGGCGAGACGGACGCCCTCGTCCTGGCCGTCGCCGGCCTGCGCCGGCTCGGGCTGGCAGGGCGGATCAGCGAGGTCCTGGCGCCCGAGGTCATCCCGCCCGCGCCCGGTCAGGGTGCGCTGGCGATCCAGTGCCGCGCCGATGACGAGGTGACGAAGGCGTCGCTCGCGGCGCTCGACGACCCGGCCACCCGGCTCGCGGTCGAGACCGAGCGGGCCTTCCTGCGGGCGAGCGGCGGCGGCTGCCGGGCGCCGATCGGGGCGCTGGCCGCGGTGTCGGGCGACGAGGTGGTCCTGACCGGCGGCTCGGCCGGGTTCGCGGCGGGCGTCTCGGACGAACCGGATCCGGCGGGCGACTTGGCGAGCCCTGGCGCGTCGACCGGCTCGGGCGGCCCGGACCGGACCGGCAGGCCGCCGATCGTCGTGCGGGGCGAGGCGCGGGGACCGGTCAGGGAGCGGGTCACGGTCGCGGCCGGGCTCGCGGCACGGCTGGGCGACGAACTCGCGGCCCGGCGCGCGGCGCAGGCCCCGGCCGCGTCAACGGCAGCGGCGGCCTCGCCCACCCGCGGCGCCGGCCGGCCGCGCGTCCTCGTCACCCGTGCCAGCGGGCAGTCCGAGCCGCTCGTCGACGCCCTCGAGGCGGCCGGGTTCGAGGTCGTGGCCATCCCCACGATCGCGCTCCGGCCGGTCGAGCCGGGCGGGCCGCTCGACGAGGCCGCCGCCCACCTCGAGCGCTACGACTGGGTCGTCGTGACGAGCGCGAACGGCGCCGAAGCGCTCGTCTCGGCGATCGCCCGCGGGCCGGCCACGGCTGGCATGTCGGCCACGACCAGCGCCGGCGGGAATCGCGGCCGGCCGCACTGGGCGGCCGTCGGCCCCTCGACCGCGGCCGTCCTCGCCGCCAGCGGCATCGACGGCGCGTTCACCCCGTCGCGCTCGAGCGGCGACGGACTCGTCGCCGAGCTCCCGCTCGAGCCCGGCCAGCGCGTCCTCCTCGCCCGGGCGGAGATCGCCGATGAGCGGCTCCCCGACGGCCTCCGGGAACGCGGCGCGGTCGTCGACGAGGTCGTCGCCTACCGGACCGTCGAGGCGCCCGAGGCCTCGCGCCAACCGCTCCGGGCCGCCTTCGCCGCCGGCCCGTTCGAGGCCCTCGTCTTCACCAGCGGCTCGACCGTGCGCGGCCTCCTCACGCTCCTCAACCCGCAGGAGCGCCGGGTCGCGCTCCGCTCGCTCGCCTGCTGCATCGGGCCGTCGACCGGCCGGGTGGCGCGCGAGTCCGGCTTCGGGCGGGTCGTCGAGGCACCCGGGCAGTCGGCCGCCGCGCTCGCCGCCACGCTCGCCGCCGAGCTTGCGGCAACGCTCCCGGGCACGCCCGGCGAGGGTCGCCAGGCCGAGCTCGTGGCCCGCGCCGAGGACCTCTTTCCCGGCGGCGTGAACAGCCCCGTCCGGGCGTTCCGCTCGGTCGGCCGGCCGCCGCTTATCCTGGCCGCCGGCGAGGGGCCGCGGGTTCGCGACGCGGACGGCCGCTGGTACGTCGACTGGATCGGCGCCTGGGGCCCGGCGATCCTCGGCCACGCC